>PFTR01000091.1 GCA_002789675.1 Alphaproteobacteria bacterium CG_4_9_14_3_um_filter_47_13
CGACGCGTAACTTCTTCATTTTCATTTTGTACCTCATGCTCGTTTGCATGAAATGATTCTACAGGATTTTTACAGTCTTTTGCAGAGGGTTCTATATATTATAACCAAATATTTCTATAAACAATGAAAAGGACATTCAGAGTTCTTATTTTTGTATATTGCAAAACGGATTCTGCCCTGCTTCTGATTTATCAAGAAGGCGAGTACAGATATAATCTATCATAAAATTAACTTCTGTCGGATCAAGCGTGCGGCTTTTATCCTGAAGAACACTCATCATCAAAGCCAGCGCTGTCTCTTTATCCCCTTTTGCCCCGGCAATCAAAGCCGGCATCTGGCTTGCCCAGATTGGTAATCCGGCAATATTCATACCAGCCAGAATATAAGCCAGCCCCATCGCTTTCTCCAGATCACTCTGCTTGAACCGTGCCAGATAAGCAGCGTGTGCCAGCCAGCGCCATTTTTCTCCATACGGCCTTTGCCCTACCATCGCCAGATAATCTATAACCGGATCAAGCTGCCCCGGATTTTCTGTCCCTCCGAAATAATAGGCCGCAAGCAAGGGAATATAATCCGAACGCCAGTCCATTTTATCTTCCAGAAAAAACCATTGCCCAAGTCTTTCAAAATTATAGGCTCCAAGCGAAGTTATATTTCCGCCGGAATCACCCAGATTCTGCATCATACTCCCGATCATCCGGTAGGCGAGCTCCCTGTCACCCGCTGCCATGGCAACAGCACCCGCTTCGGATGGAACGGGAGGAACATTTTTCCATGAAGCTTTTAAGGAACGATTTGATATCGAAAATCCGGCATGACAAATGAAAGCTAAAAAACACAGCACAAAAATAAAATATTTCCGGCGCATTAAAACTGTTTTCTCGTCAGATCGGTTAAGGCCGCCAGCAAAGCAAGAGCCGAAAAAGCAATGCCCTGAATTAAAATAAAGGTGTACGTGATATCTCCCTCCCCATACACAAGCCATGATGTCTGTCCCATCAAATCAAAACGCGGTATAATTAACGAGATCCCATGCATAATCGTTCCAAGAATATGAAGACTTGCACCCGGAATGCCTGATTCAATAATACCCAGTATCTGACCCATCATGCGCGCCAGAAGATAAAGCCCGAACACTGCCAGCGTTCCCGCAGCCGCATTCGGAAGCACCATCGCAAAAAACAGGGAGACATTCGCAATCATTATATATTCCGCCAGAATACTGAAAGCCCATAGCCAATGGCCGCTTTCTATATTATGCGGGGAGATGGCACAAACAGTCACAAAAACACAAAATGCGACAATCATCGCTAGAATGGCAAAAGCCACCGAGTGGGAAATAAGAAAAGACGTCCGGCTGATCGGACGGGACAGAAGAAAATCAACATCACGCGACTCAAAGGAACGCCTTAAATAAAAGACTATAAAAAGAATCAACCCCATTGCCCCGGCAAGACGGAGTCCGCCAGCAGCAAAAACAACAGCAAATTGATCCGGTTCGCTTATAGCCGCAGAGCCAAGGAAGATAGAAAGACTTGCGCCAACAACCAATAGCAGCGCCAAGGCCATAATAAGACGATCCCGCAAGGCCGCAGTTAAAACATATTTCACCACCGAGCATGAAAACATTATCTTATACCTGCCTTTTAAAATGATACCATCACATTAAAGGCCAAGCGGGCGACGATCCTGCGAATACATCTTATACAAATCACGATCTGTGTTGTGAACATTTGTACCATCCATAATCGTCGCTTTCAGGAAAACAATCAGCTCTGTTTTAGTGATCTCGTCAACATGGTTTTTAAAGGCATTTCCGATAAACGGAATATCAGAAAGGACAGGAACGCCCTGTTCATTTGTCCGATGCCTGTCCTGCATCAAACCACCCAGAACAACAGCCTGACCGGAGTTCATATTGATAACAGAATCAAACTCCTGAACCTGTACAATAGGCACAGGGCTTCTGACGCTATTATTTGTTCCCGGCCCAAATCCGGCTGTTGCGGCCTGAATATCAACTGCCGGATCAAACGCAAACTCATCAACATTTGTTACAGTCGGACGAACTGCCATAGAGATCGTCTGGTCAAGCATATTAATAGAAGGAAGCACATTAATGATCACGCCTTCAGGAACATTACGGATTTCGCTATCAAGAGTCACCGTGACAACATTATCTGCTGTGGTTGTTTCAATATCAACTTCAAAGTAGACAAGATTCTGCGCGACATTCAAAACAGCCGACTGATTATTTAAAACAGTCAGCCGGGGACTCGCCAAGGCCCGGACTGTTCCGAATTGTGACAGAGCATTAATGACGGCATTCACATCATTGCCGCCGATTGTCATAGTTGTCCCAACACCCCCTGTTGCTGTGCCATCCAGAAAGGCCTGTTGCGGGAACAGCAATTGTAAGGCGCTTTTTCCTGTGACTGAAATCTCGCTCCAGTTAATGCCGGTACTATATTCATCTCTAAGTGATACTTCAAGAATCTTGGCTTCAACCAATACCTGAGCTGACGTAGAACGCTTGATCTGCTCCAGATACTCTGCCACTTCTTTATGCTGCCTCTCTGTTGCAAAAACAGAAATCATGCCGGCCTGCTTGTTAATAGAAAAGCTGGCCTGATCTTTATCCCGCGCTTCACGATCCTCCTGATTTTGATCATTTACTGTTGGAAGAGAACTCACTTGTAACACCGCCTGCGGTGCCTGAACCTGTACGGTAGGCTGACCTTCTCCCGCTGCTGTCTCACCACCGACCATCGCTGGCATAACGGGCGCCGGATTTTGTTCCGCCGCTGTAATTTGCGGATCAACACCCGTTTTCAGATTGCCCCCACCCGGCATCACACCCAGAATCTGCTGGAGATTGGCTGTCATTTCTCCCCAGAAATCAGACTTACTTTCCCCTGTTGCCTCAAAACCCGAGCCTGTATTGGTTCCAGAGCCGGTCACAACAGCAATATCATTACGGACAGAACTGTTATTATTTCTGGTATAATTCAAATAATCGACTTTATAGGTTTTGCTGAAAGGCGTATCCAGCTCGACCCGCAGAACATCATTGCTATCAAAACTATAGCGCAGCCCCGAAATTTCCGCAATTCTTCTGATAACCTCGTCAAAAGGTTTCTCACGCGCCGTAAAAATAATCGAACCGCTGATGCGCGGATCAAGCTCCACATCGTAATCAACCTGCTTGGCCAGTTCAAAAATAACATCCCTTAAAGGAACCGTCTGATTCACAGAAATAGACACCAGCGGCATTGATCTCAGATTTTCCGAGGGTTGCGCAACATAGGACTGTAACGACGGTATGCCATGATCCAGCTCTGCTGTATCCTGTGCCTCCTCCAGAGCCATCCGCGAGGCTAACCCATCACGATAATCTTGATTCTCCAGATTCGCCGCTCTATCTGTTTTTAACTGATTCTGCGTCATATCGCACCCCATCAAGGCAAAACTTGATGTCGCTAGGCACAGCATAACAAAAGAAACACGCGCTGCACCGGAAAACTTATATAGATTAAACATGTTTTTATCCCGTTAGGTGGGTTGAAGTCTTATAGAGAAAGAAGATGGATTCCATTGTAACCAGAAAATTATAACAAAAAAAAATCTTACACAATAGAGTTAAAAGTATCTTACAATCTTTATTATCATGGTTTTTCCATGCTTTTTGAGGAATCAGTCCGATATTGAAAGCAGCGAAGTATCCATTTCTCTCAAAAGTTCTTTTCCGCTTGATTCGCCAAGATTGATCTGCTGGATCCTGATTTTGAGATCTCCGGCCTGATCGGCATAGGTCAGTGCAGTCGCTTCATTAATAAAACCATCCCTGTAGGCACGCTCCAGTGACTGGTCAAACGTACACATACCCAATTGATTATTCTGCTCCATAACATCCTTGATTTTTCCAATATCTCCCTTATGAATCAATTCCTTAACCAAACCCTGATTTAACATCACCTCAATCACAACCGTCATCCCCCCCTTTAGACTGGGAACAAGCCTTTGTGAAATAATAGCCTTCAAATTCATTGCCAGATTAAGCCGCACCTGGTTTTGATATTCCTCGGAAAACAAATTCACCACACGCTCGATAGACTGATACGCATTGGTTGTATGCAATGTTGCAAGACACAAATGCCCTGTTTCTGCGGCAATCAACGCCTGCTCCATTACCTCGCGGTCTCGAATTTCTCCCACAAGAATGGTGTCCGGACGCTGGCGCAAAGCATTTTTCAGGGCAACAGAATATGATTCTGTATCAACGCCGACTTCTCGCTGCGTGATCACCGATTTTTTATGCTCGTGAAAATACTCAATAGGATCCTCAATCGTAATAATATGGCCTTGCTCATTTCTATTACGATAATCAATCATTGATGCCAGAGTGGTCGATTTACCAGAGCCCGTCATCCCCGTTACCAGAATCAATCCTCTTTTCTCAAGCGCAAGACCTTCCAGCAGTTTGGGCAAACGCAACTGCTCGAAATTGGGAATCGTCGAGATAATACGGCGTAAGACAAGAGCAGAGTGTTGCCGCTGCCTTAAAACATTCACACGAAAACGTCCATACTGCCCGACATCAAGAGACGTGTTCAGCTCCATTTGTGTTTCAAATTCACGGCGCTGGCGACTTGTCAGAACAGAAGAAATAATTTCGTTAATATTATCACTCGTCAGAGGATCAGGGCTCACGGCTTCCAAAGCGCCTTCAATACGCAACGTCGGCGGAAAACCGACGGTAAGATACAAATCGCTCGCGTTTTTTTCGCCCATTGCTGTAAAATATTCAAGAATAACTGGCGTGCTCAAAATGAATATCCCTCATTATCATTGACATCTCCCTGCTCTGCAGAAGGACGATGTATCGCCTTTAGTTTCTTCTTCCCTCTTCCGTCAACTTCCATACGCCCCCCGCCAAGAGCCGCAGAAGCAATATCCTCATCATGCTCGTCAGCCTCATCATCCGTACTTGTGAGCAAAGCACGACGACCCTCTTCTTTGGAAATCATCTCCTCTTCAACAAGGGCATTAATCGCATCTTCCATGGTGACCATCCCGTAACGTGACCCTGTCTGGATCATAGAGTAAAGCTGCGCAACCTGATTCTCGCGAATCAGATTACGAACAGCATTCGTTCCCACCAGAACCTCATAAGCGCCAACCCGTCCGCCCCCCCCGGTGCGGCGCAATAGCGTTTGCGCGACAACCCCCTGTAACGAGCTTGCCAGCATGGCACGCACCATCTCCTTATCTCCTGTAGGAAAAACGTCAATAATACGGTCGATTGTTTTTGATGCCGAATTCGAGTGCAGAGTCGCAAACACAAGGTGTCCTGTTTCAGCCGCTGTCAAGGCAAGTGAAATTGTTTCGTAATCCCGCATCTCGCCGACAAGAATAACATCAGGATCCTCCCGCAGGGAGCTACGCAACGCCTTGGCAAATGATTTCGTATCCGTTCCAATCTCCCTGTGATTGACAAGACAGTTTTTCGAAGTATGAAAAAACTCGACAGGATCCTCGATTGTCACAATATGTTTGGAAAGATTTTCATTGATATGGTTAATCATAGACGCCAGTGATGTTGATTTCCCGCTGCCTGTGGGGCCTGTCACAAGAACAAGGCCTTTTTCAAGTTCGGCAAAGCGGCGCATAATGGGCGGCAACTCCAGCTCTTCCATCGTTGGAATCAAAGACGGAATACTTCTGAAGACGGCAGCTGTTCCCGTCCTTGTTGTATAGGCATTCACACGAAAACGCGCTTTATCCCCCAGCGCAATGGCAAAATCAAGCTCAAGATCACGTTCAAACTCCGAGCGTTGATCCTCGGTCATGACAGAATAAATCATCGAACGGATATCATCACTTTGCAATGGCTCCGATTTCACGCGTTTCAAATCACCATGCGTTCTGATAATAGGCGGATTCTTGGGGCTCAAATGCAAGTCCGATGCATTATTCTGAATTGTAAAGGCCAGTAACTGTGTGATATCCAAGAAAACCTCCCCCGATAGAAAATTGCTTCTGTTCTTATTTTTAACCTAAAAGTACAAATAGAAAGTAAACAAACACTGATTATTCAGTACAAAAGTTCCCTATCAATCAAAATGGTAATAAAAGATAGACAAAAACCTATTGTACTCCCATTAAAGGTACAATTTCCAGTCCTTGTAACACTATCCCGATATAAAGCGTTGCGATGAGTGCAGGACCAAAGGGAAACTGCTCTTTTTTATACAAAAAGCGATACACACTACCCATAAGAAGACCAAGTGCACCAGAACAGATCAGATAAAATGGTAAATAAGACAGTCCAAGCCATAATCCCGCGACTGCAAAAAATTTGATATCTCCCAGACCAAGCATCTCTTTTTTAAAAAAGAATTCTGTAACACGCCCTATTAACCAGACCAGAGCAGGAAAAACCACACCTCCCGCTAGTTTTAAAGAAACCGTCTGCGCTAGATTGCAATCAGAATCACAAACAACCCATTGATATAAAATAAAAATAATAGCAAAAACAGCCGCCATAAAAACAGCCTGATTCGACAAAATCATATGCTCAAGATCAATCACAAAAAGAGCGATCAAAAACGGGAGGGCGGCCATAATAATAAATGCCGGAACTGTGAACCCCCAGGAAAAATATACACCAAGACAGGCAAACAAGGTTGCCAGCTCGATTAAAGGATAGTGAATTCCCGTTTTCCGGCGACAATAACGGCATTTTCCTTTTAAAAAAAGCCATGAAAAAACTGGGACAAGATCATAGTAACGAAGCGTTTCATGGCAAGCGGGACAAAAAGATCTTGTTAAAGCTCTTCTGTCCTTCTCTTCAGTGTTTTGAAAAACAGAAGCCCATGGAATATGACGGGGCAACCGCCAAAAAAGCGCTGTCGCAAAACTTCCCAGAACGAGCCCCAGAAAGCAGATAATGCCAATTTCTCCAAAAGCGAGACTCAACGGCGACGCAATGTCGCAAGACGGTTATAGATAGTGTCTCGTGGAATGCTGCGCCCGCTTGAATAAATCGCATCAAGTTCAAGCGCCCGCTCGTAATACCCAATAGCGCCTTTGGTATCTCCTGTCCGGTCTGCAATAATCGCCATGTTAAACATATGCAGGGCATTTTGAGGCTCCTGACTAGCCGCCATTCCCAGATACCGGAAAGCCTCTTCATTATTTCCCAAATCGGCTTGCGTCACGCCAATTTGTGCTGCAACTCCAGCATTACCGGGGTGTTTTCTATAAAGATCCAGCAAACGACGTAATGCCACCGAAGGATATTGCTGGCGTAGTAACCCCAGCATATTCAGCATTGCATCTGCATTATTCGGATTAATATCAAAAATCTCTTCATAACTTTTAATCGCAGATTCTATCATTCCAGAGTTTTGCTGTGCAATAGCACGCCCCATCAAAATACGCTGATCACGCTGGTTTTTTGAGTAAAGCTGGTTAAACATTTCAAGTGCAGAATCATAACGCTTTAGCTTTAATGCCCTGTTTGCCGACACCAGCATTGATTCCATATCAAAGGCCTCATGTGATTTTTTAACAATCACAAACTGCGAAGCCGGTTCAAGTTCAGGATCAACTTTACGGGGGCCGACATCAACCATGGCGCCCGTTGGAATCCTGCCGTCATAAAAACTATTGGATGCTGGCGCGATCACTGAAGAAGAGGGCTGCGGCGATGATATTACCGTCTCGGAAACAGGATTTAAATTTTGTATTTCCTGTCTATCAGGTGCCGGAGCATCAACAATTTTATTCTGAACAGGCATCGCAGGCGGAACAACATCAGAAACGCTCTGTACTTCAGCTTGAGATTCATCAAAGGCAACAGAGCTGCTCTCTTCTCCAAAAATAACAGGAGGTTCCTCTTCCATCGGAGTCAATTCTGTTGACAGTGGTGCCACAGGATCATCAACGACATCCGGATGCTCCGAATGAACAGACTCCTCAATGGATTCCGAAAAGGCCATTTCCTGCTCTTCTTGCAGAGGCTCCATACCCGGCGCTTCCGGCACAGCCGCAACGTCTCCTGTCACTTCAAGCAGTTCGGTTACTTCAGCAAGCGGCGGCGCAATGTCTTCGGTGAGGCCATCGATACCTGCTTCACTATCGGGAACCCGAGGGGTCTCGTTCTGGTTTACGATTGGCTGGGGCAACGACTCATCAAACATTGGGTCAGGCAGGGCTTCCGGAGCAGAGCTAGAAACATCAAATTCTTCTGTCTCTGTAATATCCGGAAAAGCCACCTGTTCTTCCCCACTGGCAAAGGGATCAAAATCGGCATCAGACTCCGCCTGCACGGGCTGAGCAATATAAGGAACCTCGGGCTGTGGTAAGGCAGTGGAGCGGCCCCCTAAAATTTGGGGATTCATAACAATAAAACCACCAATACCCAGCGCAATAACAACAGCAAGAGCCGGCAAAACCACTTTCTTTAGAGAAGATGTTTGTCCAAAGACCGTGTCATCGCCCTCTTTTGAAAAATCCATTTCCTCGTCATCAATCATATCAATATCCAGATCACCGTCATAGCTGTCATCCATATCAACACCAGAATCTGCAGATATTTGCGCATTTTCCACCCTATCATTGGGAGACAGACCCTCATGCAAGGGGACATCATCTTCCATATCCTGATTCAGAATATCGTCATCTTCCAGTTCAAAACCGCTATCATCCTTTTTATCTGAAACCATTGTTCTGAAATCCCTATTTGAACTGAAAAACGCGAAAGCGTCTATTATAAAAAACTTTTACTTGCTGATAAATCTATCAAAAAAACTTGGGGCGCGTGAATCTTTTCTTGAAAAAAAGCAAGGTAAACCACATTTAAATGCCCTCATTTTTCTATAACACTCAAAAAAGCGCGTTCAATATTATCATTTCCACCAATTCTCTTCAATTCCTCCGGAGTCCCTGTGAAAATAAGCCGTCCCTGACTCAAAACACCCAATCTGTCACAGATCTCGCCCATATCGGCAAGAATATGCGAACAAAGAAGAATTGTCCGGTTCTTCTTTTTAATCTCCGCCAACATATCCTTCACCTGCATCCGCGCCTTGGGATCAAGACCGCTCATAGGCTCATCAAGAACCAGCAAAGGACATTCCGTTAGTAATGTTGCCAGTATTCCCAGCTTCTGCCTCATTCCTTTTGAATAAGTCTGCACACGATTTTTAAGAACGCGGGGGTCAAGGGAAAGTCTCTCCGACTGTTCATAAATTTCCGCCCGTCCAGGACTTACGCCATATAACCGCATAGAAAAATATAAAAACTCAAGACCACTTAAAAACCATGGGGGATCAAAACGCTCCGGTAAAAAAGAAATTTTTTTCCTACTTTCTGCCTGATTACACTCCCGTCCATCAATCATTATGGCGCCGCAATTAACATCACGAAGCCCTAAAATTGCCTTAATAATCGTTGTTTTTCCGACACCATTCAATCCGATAAGGCCAAATGTTTCTCCCTTGAAAATATTTAAGTCAAACCCTTCTATGACAGGGGTACGACCATAAGAGACACCAACTTCCGTTACTTGTAAAACCGGTATATTCATTTATTTAAAATCATGATGGGGCACCAGGTAGAAAAATTCGTGAATCAAGATTAAAACGCTGATGCGGTCTCAGACGAATGGGATAAATCAGGTTTGAATAGGAATCAAACCATTTCAGCTCAACATAATCCTTACGCACATGAATATCCATGACCTCTTTGGGAACAGCATCGGGAGTCACACGCTGGCCATTGAGCCAGACAATCCAGTGTTCTCCTGTTGCAAACAGAATACCCCCAAGACTAAGCTCACGAATTCCGCGCGGACGATTGCCTTCCTGCTGGCTTGCTTCTATTTCTCCCGCATCAAGAGGACGCGAATGCACCCATTGCTTGGCTTCAGTCAGTAGCTTATGCTGCCACAAAGTAAAGAAAATCGTCTTTAATTCATCAGGTTGCACTGGCGGTATTTTCAACTTCATATGACTCTGGAATGCCTCTTGTAACCCGACATAAAGATTGGGATCAAGAGAACCATTCTCGGTTTTATCCATACCAACAGCCGTTGTACCGCTTAAATTATCTTCATTCACATTCAAATCAGGAGGCACATCCTGCGCCATGGAAGAAACACCGGAAAAGAATAACAAAAAGATAACCGTCACCAGAAGAAAGGCTTTTTTTATTTCAAATATACGCATTCCCCTCATCCTCCGGATCCAAATTCTTCCGAAAATTGAATATCGGATTCAGGAACCATCGTTTGCCAGATAAAATCAACCCTTCCGCTTATCAAAGCTGCAGGGGCGCCGGAGCCAATTGCCCGTAACGAGGCTTCATTAATATCCAGAAGACGTCTTATTTTTATATTCGTTGCCGATATATGTCCTGAAAAAGCATTTTCCATCCAATAAATAAAATTGTAAAAATCAAGATCATCCAGTGCATCAATCTCAACTGTAATCGGACTACGAAGAAGAACATGCTTTACATTTTTTATATCTTCATTATTGATGACTTGTGCTGAGTCTATACTATAAGTCGCTCGCAGAACATTTGTATATTGCTGGATATCCATGATACGCCGCCGGGCAACCAATCTGTTCTGCACACTCATAAAACCGGAATCCCGAATCGCCTCGAAATAGGTTTTTTGTTCTTGAATCTGCATAAACTCGGTACGCAAACGTTCGGACTCCATACGCTTCCCGGATATTTCAGATTTCACAGCACGCAGATCACGTTCCAGAATTGTATTTTGCGGTATCATATAAAGATAATTAGCAGACGCCATCGCAGCATTTAAAGAAACCAGCGCAACCAGAATAAGAACCCGTTTAATCCCAAGAACCTGCAACATTATTTAGGCCCCCTGACCAGAAGCTTTGCAATATAGTCCTCTTCAGAGGCAATCTCCTGCGCTGATCTGCCAGCCACACCCTTGATATTCTGATCATATTCAGGGCGAGCCACCTGTCTTGTTATAACAACATCATAATCAGGTAGCGCCTCCTTTAAACGGCTGGCAAGATTAGTAATCTCGGTCATCCCCGATTCAGGTTGAATGGTCGATGGAAAACTAAGCTGTAGCTCGGCTTCAAGTTTTGCCGCTCTCTTCTCTAAAACTTTACCATCATGTCTTTGTGAAGGTTTTCCGCTATCGTAAATCTGGGCAACAGCAAAAGAATCGAGTCGAAGATCATTTCCAAGCGTCTCCCCGATTTTTTTAAAAAACGGCAATACTTGTATACTATCCCCCTCAAACTCCTCATATGTCTTTATCGTAGACCGAATCAAATTCACATCAAAACCTATCAGCGCCATCTTCTTGACTTCTTCTTCATATTCAAATTCGGCCTGGGACAGAACAACACGCTGGTTAGCCAAACCCTCTTTGACCATCATCATTTCCTGCGTTTTCCCCAGCAACTGCCACGCCAGAAACCCGCCGCCCAGAATCAAAAGAAACATAGCTGCCGCAACAGCCTGCCGGGGCTTATGAACCTTTGTAATATCGACAGATTCCATAGGCAGAATGAATTTGGATTTTCTTCCTGCCCATGCGACATGCAATGGTTCGGCATAACGAGGCTCCGCTTGCAATCCAACAGACATCCCTAAAAGACGCGCCGCCTCCGGAACCGTAAATGATTTAAAATCACACGGGACACTAATGAGCTTTTCAAGCGCACTTCCCGCTTCGCTTCCTGCGACCACCACAACATCTGTACCATCTTCCGGCGTATAACCGAAACGGGACAGATAACTGATTGTGGCTTTGAACTCCTGATTGACCTCTTGCGCCCAGCTCTCGGGATCGGATTCTGTATCAAAGACAGGTGTCATTCTGGTCATGGCAAGCTGGCCGTCACGCGTAATCACCTGCCGCAAAGCGCCGCTCTGGTGCTGCCCTATAAAAATAACCCATTTAGCCGCACGCCTGGCACGTCCGGCAATTTTTTCAGACAATGCCTTGACCATATCCGATGCTTCCACAGGAAGCAGGACAAATCCGGCAATAGACACCATGGAAAGCCTGACAGCCTCCATCGTTTTTACAACGGGCTCCGAAAGCGGGACAGCGGCAAAAAGAAAAAGCCCCCCTGCCTGCTTGATTCCTTTTCCTTTTATACTTTTTCCATCTTTTCCTTTGACAGGTAAAGCACCGCGAATAGGATAGTTCGGAAAGGCAACCTGCAGCTTCCTTTTAACCATATTCCCCTGATCCATGGCGCCAACTTTCGGCATACGCTGACCACCCTTGAAATGCTGATCCGTCATATCATTGAGAATCAGAACGGGCTTTCCCCCGCAATCCTTGCGAATAAAATCAACAACAGTCTCCTCGAATTCATCGACCTGCCAGGGGACACTATCGACAAATTTTGTTGCATTATGAGTAACCTTATAAATATAAAGCGCCTCATCCCCAATAAGGAGAACAGTTCGGACAGGTGTAAGAAACGGTATAGGCATCTGGACGGTCGCCCTAAAAGTCAATATTTTCAAAACTGGAATAAATGGGGCCAAAGACTGCCACAGCTATCCACATTATCATACCACCAAGAAAGACGGTAAGGAAAGGCTCAATCATCGCAATAAGCCCTTGAATGGCCTCATCAACATCATTTGTATAGAATTCTGCAACCTGATCCAGCACAACAGTAAGATTTCCGGACTCTTCCCCAACCTTTAGCATTCGTATAACCATACTCGGAAACTCTCCCGATGCATTGAACGCCTCGGAAAGAGGACTACCGGCATGAACCTGTTCCTGCACGCCTTCCAATGCGTCAATGATTGCAAGATTATTTACCGTTTTGCGGGCAGCCTCAAGACCACGAAGCACATCAATACCACTGGCAAATAAGGCTCCAAATGTCTGCGCGAAACGTGCGATATTGATTTTTCTGATCAGAGTGCCAAATACGGGCATGTTCAAAGTCCATAAATCAAAACGATAGGCTATTTCCTCTGAAGAAGATCGAAGGGCTTTGTAAATAATAAACAGGAAAACCGGCGAAATTAAAATGGCCCACCAATATTCGACAAAGAAATCGGAGGTCGACATAAGGGCCGTTGTATACCACGGGATATCCTGATCCAGGTTTCTTAAAAAACCGACAATCTGGGGAACAACAACCGTCATCATAATTGTAATTGTAATTAAAACAACAACAGTGACCACAATCGGATAACGTGTTGCCTTACGCACCTTGGCCTGCATCTGGTCAACCCACTTCAGATATTTGACCAGCTGCCTGTACGAAGACGTCAGATCCCCCGTCTCCTCACCCGAGCCAATAAGAGAGATATAAAGATTATTGAATGTTTTAGGATGGCGCGCCATCGCTTCGGATAAAGAGCTCCCGTCAGACACATCCCGAAAAATTTCCGACATCATATCACGGAGCTGGTCATGCTCTGTCGTATCACGGATATCACCAAGGGTATCAAGTAACGGGACGCCGGCACTCTGCATCTGCTCCATATGCATAAAAAGCTGGATCAGATCACGAATCTTGATCCTTTTTCCAGGATTCAGATTACCCAGAATTCCTTTTTTCTTTTGTAAAAGAGCACACTGAAGCAGCTCAAGACCACCGCTCTGCAACTGATTATGCAGATCAATCTCGTTTATCGCGGCAATAACGCCGCGAACGGGGCGTCCCTTATGATTAATCGCTCTATATTTATAACGTTCGATAATGCCCTCCAGAAAAATTTGGACAAGAAATAACAGTCTTATTATTTATTAATATCAACGACTCTGGACAGAGCCTCAATTGTAGTCATCCCATCAAGTATTTTTAGAATGCCATCATCTTTCATATTTTTGAAGCCTTTTTCTACCGCCACTGTTTTTACTTCCGCTTTTGTACCATTATCGGCAATTACTTCATCAATATCCTCGTCAAACTCGAGAATCTCGACCACAGCAACCCTGCCCTTATACCCTTGACCGGCGCACATCTGACACCCACCCTGCCTTGCCTTGAATATTTCAGGAGGTTCTTTATGATCAACGCCCAGAATTTTACATTCTTTTTCGTCCGGTTTATAAGCCAGACGGCAATCCACACAAACTTTACGCACCAGACGCTGGGCAAACACAGCAATAATCGCGCCAGCAATCATCCCCGGCTTTAAATCCAGATCCAGAAGACGCGGAATGGCGCCAAACGAATCATTCGTATGAAGCGTTGTATAAACCTGATGTCCTGTCATCGCCGCCTTAAGCGCCATATTTGCCGTTTCCCCGTCACGGATTTCCCCGATAAAAATAATATCGGGATCCTGACGCAACATTGCCTTGATACCATCGGCAAACTCAAGAACACCTTCGCGAACGTGGGTTTGGCGAATCATACCCAAAGAATACTCTACCGGATCTTCCAATGTCTGAATATTTACTTCCACATCATTAATCTCATTAAGCATTGAATACAAAGAAGTCGTCTTACCGCTACCGGTTGGACCTGTCACAATGATAATCCCTTCAGGCCGGGACTGCGCCCTGCGAATTTTTTCCAGATTGGATTCGCTGAACCCCAGCTTCTCGAGCGGCATGATACTCTGGCTCTGATCCAGAACACGAAGCACGATATTCTCGCCATGCACCGTCGGCAGCGAGGATACCCGGAAGTCAGCCATACGACCGCCAACATTCATATGAAAACGTCCGTCTTGCGGCGCAAGCTTATCGGCAATATTCATTCTGGATATAATTTTGATACGTTGCGAAATAGGGCTCCAGTGCTGCTTGTGCAAGGTTTGTGCTGTAAACAGAACACCATCTTTACGATAGCGCAACCGGATAAAATTTTCTTCCGGCTCAAAATGCAGGTCAGACACACCCATTTTAACCGCATCAAATACCAAAGCATTGACAAGTCGTACAATCGGATGAGAGTAAGACTCCTCTTCGCTCAAAGTGGTAATATCGGAAACTTTTATTTTTCCTTCTTCAAGTTCTTTCATTATATCATTGATAGAACTTGCATAACCATAAGCAGCATCAATCGCCTCCGAAAGAACAGCTGGTGTCGTTACAATGGGCTTCACAGTAACATTTTTTGGCAAATAGAGACGTAGCGTATCCATAGCAACCACGTCATAAGGATCCGACATTGCGACGGTCGCCTCATAACCATCAATAGAAACTGGAAGAATATGATATTTCAGGGCAACCTGTTTCTCGATCAGTCCCAAAGCTGCACCATCGAAAATCGTATGTTTGGGATCAAAAATTTCAAAGCCGGAGCTCTCCGCAAGAAACGCTGATAATGTCTCATCATCAATAAAACCAAGATCAACAAGCACTTCTCCTAACAGTTTTCCTGTGACTTTCTTTTCCTGAAGCGCTACATTCAACTGATCTTCTGAAATAATTCCCCGGGAAACAAGACGATCTCCAATCCGGCCAGAACCATCACCCTTTTTGACTTTTTGAAGAAAAGATGATTCTGTGGAAACCAGCTCTCTTCCATTCTTACTTTTTGGAGCCTGATCTATAACCTCTTTTATATTTTCTGATCCCTGTTGCATACGATCATCCTCTTCCTCAAGCATAAATACTTCCTGCATAGCGCCTGAAGAGTCCTTTCCCGGGATATCATTTTTGTCATTATTCTGTTTCATACTTCTAATCTGCTGTTACTTCTAATCTGCTGTTACTATACGAACAAGGAGGTTCCCTAAATAAAAAATACCGGAAAATGCTAAAGAAAACGCTAATTCCCTATGTAAAATACACTTTAATATCTATTTGATTATAACATAAAATCAAAAAATATAATTTTATACTGCATAAAGCCAAAAGCCCTATAGAAAATTTAAAAGAAACAGCCTATCTTTTTATATTCATAGAACTTCTAAAAAATAACATCCCATGACAAAAAAAATACGCTCAAAAAAACAAAAGCAACCTTGTTTGTCAGGCAGGCAACGCTTGCCGATGTGCCCGCCCTATGGGCCTTAAATGTAAAAATCTATCCAGATGCGCCTTTCACGGCAGAGATGTTGCGCGGACAGATTACAAATTTCCCTGAGGGGCAGTTTCTTGTCGAATATGAAGGGCACGTTGTCGGCTATTGCGCCACTTTTATCATTAGTGGCGATATTTGTCTGAACCCCCATACATGGAAAGAGATCACAGGCAACGGCTACGCCTCCCGTCATGATCCCGATGGTGATTATCTTTACGGGATGGAAGTATGCGTTGATCCGGATTACCGGGGAATCCGGATTGGAAGCCGCCTCTATCAGTACCGTAAAAAACTCTGTCAGGATCTTAAACTCAAAGGCATTGTTTTTGGCGGGCGGATGCCGGGTTACCGGAAAAGAAAAGACAAAGTAAACAGTCCTGAAGACTACCTTGCACAGGTACAAGCGCGGCAATTAAGGGATCAGGCCATCTATTTCCATCTTTCTAACGGATTTGAACCTCTCGGTATCCTCGAAAACTATCTGGCTTCAGACAAAGATTCGCAAGGTTATGCCACCCATATGCTCTGGAAAAATCCAAAAACAGCCGATCTTGTCACAAAAGAAAAGAGAAAGCGGGGACGGCTTCCGGAGTCCGTTCGTGTGGCCACGGTTCAGTTCCAGATGCGCAAAGTCGACTCGGAAGAGCAGTTCCAGAAGCAGCTCGAATATTTTATTGATATCGCCTCTGATTACGGCGCAGATTTTGTTGTTTTTCCAGAGATGGTGACGTTTGCCCTCCTCTCTGCCACGACACAGAAAATGCGTCCCGAAGAATCCATTGACCATTTAACCAATTATACCGAACGTTATACGGATTTTATGCAGAAAATGGCCATTTCCTATAACATCAACATCATTGGCGGTTCACACCCGACAAAAATGCAGGATGGCTATATTCACAATGTTTCCTATATTTTTCTGCGCAACGGTGAAACGCACTCGCAGGAAAAATTACATCCCACGCCCACCGAGCGTTTTTGGTGGAATATCAAAGGCGGCGATAAACTCCAGACAATCCAGACGGATTGCGGCCCTATTGGTGTTCTGATCTGCTATGATACGGAGTTTCCCGAAACAGCGCGCCATCTGGCGGATCAGGGCGCTTTGATGATTTTCGTTCCCTTCTGCACGGATGAGCGTCAGGGGTATTTACGTGTACGATACTGCTCCCAGGCCATTGCCGTACAAAACCAGTGCTATGTCATCATGTCCGGCACCGTGGGGAATATTCCCGATGTCGAGAATATGGACATTAATTACGCGGAAAGCTGTATCCTCACGCCTTGCGATTTTCCGTTTGCCCGTGATGGCATTGCAGCCATCTGCACGGCCAACACCGAAACAATTGCCTTTGCTGACCTGCAACCCGAACATCTCCTCACCAGCCGCCACGCCGGAACTGTACAAAATCTCAAGGATCGCCGTTTTGACCTTTATAATGTGCAGTGGAATTCAAAGAAATAAAGCCTTCTATTCCGGAGTTTTCTATATCCGTCTAATTCATCAATCGTGATGAATCCATATTGCTTGCCATACGCGCCACCCTTTATATTTCCTGCATTGGCACTGCTATTTAAATCTGTCACAAAGGCTCCTGTCGTCAGGCACAATTAAGACGAATCCTGAAGGGTATGCCGTAACTGACAAATTGCTTTTGAGCCGGTTCCAGAATTTTTAAAAATTATTTTGATGAAGTACATTTTCTCCAGAGCGATAATTTTCGTATGGCTGGCTTCGTCTTGTTTCAGAGAGCTCATGCAAAAAGCTTTCGACCCAATGTTCGATATCGTAACGATAAAGATAGGAAATGGCTTTTCGATATATTTCTAGGCGCTATCCCCGAAAACGGCCTTTTCTTTGCCGTG
>PFTR01000009.1 GCA_002789675.1 Alphaproteobacteria bacterium CG_4_9_14_3_um_filter_47_13
TCTACAGGATTTTTACAGTCTTTTGCAGAGGGTTCTATAGTAATTTAAGACACCATCGTCACCCCCTGTGGCCTGCGAAGCAGGCTCATCGGCGGGGATATGACGGAAATATCTTATTCTTTGCGGGTAACTATATTTAAAAGTGCCAGGACTATAGCTTGAGGCATATGTACCGTTAAAAATTTCAAAAAATTCGTGCCTGATTTTTTATGGACGGGGCAATATAAACAACCTTTTTACATTCTCTGCCGTCTGCTTGTTAAATTCCTGATCCGGCATTATTTTATCTCCGCCCCCCAAGGAAGCTGCCGTCATTGCCCTTGCAAGCTCATATATTGTTTTCATTTCCAAAGTCGATTCAGATGTCTTATTAATCATTTTCTTTTCCTTTTCTCTTTATAATGATCAGTAAAAAATATTATATTAAAAAATTATGAAAATGTCAAATTACACTTACGCTTGTCCGGCATCGCAAAATCCGATTTAGAGTGTTCTGAAAATAATGGTTTTAGAACATATATTTGTTTGTTCTGTGAATATCACCATTAATCCTGAGCCGCTTCATCCTGAACAATCATGGCGCTGAATGTTGCTTCGGCACATAAAGTATCGCCGACACGCGCTTCTCCTTTGAATTTCCAGACTGTCTTGCGGCTATGCACCTTATTGACATGGATATGCATTGAATCTCCGGGAATAACGGGTTTGCGGAAGCGGGCTTCATCAATGGTCATAAAATAAACAAGACTTCCGGCTGATTTCAGTTTCAGACTTTCAACAACGACAATCGCCGCCGTCTGTGCCATCGCTTCTATAATAAGAACACCGGGCATCACAGGAACAGAAGGAAAATGCCCCTGAAACTGCGGCTCGTTAAAGGAAACGTTTTTCAGCCCGATCGCACTTTCATTGGGAACAAAATTGATAATCCGGTCAACAAGAAGGAACGGGTACCGATGGGGCAACATTTCCATGATACGTGAAATATCAATTGTCTGTATCTGCTCACTCATAATCTTTATCCATTGGTTCTATTTTTTATTAATCTATTTAAAGCAGCGATTTGCCTCATCGTCTGTCTAATCGGCATTGCGGGAGATCCTAGCACTTCTGATCCTGCCGGAACATTCCGCATCACACCGGACTGCGCCCCGATCCTTGCCCCTTTTCCCATGTGCAAATGACCTGCTATTCCTGCTTGTCCACCCATCACAACATAATCTTCAAGAACGGTACTGCCAGATATTCCCACCTGGGCAACAATAACGCAACCTTTCCCTATCCTTACGTTGTGTCCAATTTGCACGAGATTGTCAATCCATGTTCCTGATCCGATTTCAGTATCAGGCCCTGCGCCGCGATCAATCGTTGTATTTGCACCAATCTCGACATGATCTCCAATAATAACACGGCCAAGTTGAGGCACCTTGATATGCCCTGCCGGATCAATCGCAAAACCGAACCCGTCCTGCCCTATACAGCAGCCGGGATAAATATTCACATCATGGCCGATAAGGCTGTGCGATATTGTGACGTTTGCGCCAATCGTGCAATGGTTACCGATAAGAACCCCTTCGCCAATAACAGTATTCGGATCAAGGCAGCAGCCCTCGCCAATTTCAGCATTGGCTCCTATGACAACCCCTGAACCGATAACGCAGCCCTTGCCAATCTTTGCCGTATCATGGATCACGGCTTTTTCAGAGATCTGTGTTGCTCCCGCTCTTCCGGCGAAAGAATATTGCGGATAAAAAGACTGCGCGATCAGGGCATAGGCCTTATATGGATAAGAGGTTATCAGTAAAGAGACCCCCTTCGGGGCAAAGGATGCCATCTCTTTTGTAACAATACAGGCACCGGCTTTTGTCACAATAAATTGCTCTTTATAACGGATATTATCAAGAAAGCTTATATCCGTACTGCCTGCTTTATCAAGAGGCGCGACATCTTTGATAATCCGGTCAGAGTCAGCACCCTCGAATAGGGCGGCTCCGGCAATTTTTGCCAGCGCACCGAGAGTTAAAGGAGCCGAACATTTATGAAATCTTGGATCCGGCATAAAAAACCCGCTAATTGGTTTTTATATTCAATTTAACTTCTTTCAGAGATTTGTCCAAACGCGTCATAACAGCGTCCGTAATCTCCAGATCCTGCCGACCCCAGATAATATTCTGCTGCGTAAGAACAAGGTCAAATTTTTCCTTGTCAGACATTTCTGTGACAATTTTTATAACCTCATCACGGAGCACACCCAATCCCACGCCTGCCGCTTCTTCCAGCGCACGCTGTCTCTTTTTGGCAAGCTTCTGCATCTCCAGCAATTTGTTATCGAATTCCTGTTTCTTTTTTGCAAAGGCTTCCGGTTCCATATCCTCACGAGAATCTGACAAAGCTTTTGCCTCATCGACAAAAGATCTTTCATGCTTTGAAAATTCTTCCTGATAAAGCTTTCTTTGTTTTTCGAGTTGATCCTGAATACTTTTGGCCGCTTTTGAGTCTCCCATAATTTTCTGGATATTAACGACCACAATTTTTGTTTCGGCATGTGCCTGAGCCGGAACAGTCAGAAAAGCCGTTACCATCAAAGCCACCAGAAAACATCTCGACCAGATACAATTATTACGCAAATTCATGATACCTCTTTCTCTTCGTTAGGAAGTCTCTTTAACATATCAGAAGCGCGTTCCAAAGTTAAATCTGAAAACTTCCGTTCTATCATAATCCTCTTCCAGATAAGGCGCCGATAGATCGACCCGAATAGGTCCCAATGGAGAGCGCCATGAAACACCAATACCGGCGGCACCCCTTAAGCTGTTCTCGTCACGAATCCCCGGACCAGATGAATCATCAGCATCCCAGAGAGATCCGATATCCGTAAAGCCGTGGCCTTTAATTCCCATTTCTTCCGGTAAGCCCAGAGGAAATGTCATTTCAGCTGTCGCACGATAAAATAAATTCCCCCCTAAAGCATCACTGCTTACAAGATCACGCGGCCCAATTCCGGCAGACTCAAAGCCTCTAAGTGTTGCCCCGCCTAGAAAATACCTGTCATTAATCCGGACAATATCATCATCACCCGTACTGGTAATTCCGCCAACTTCACCAAGAAGATTAAAAATCCATTTTTCGGCCACCGGATAATAATAGGAAGACCCGAATTTTCCAGAGACATAATCCGTATCCCCGCCAATTCCTGCAAACTCGGTATCAAGCCAGCTTAACAGTCCTTCTGTTGGAAACTGGATGCTATTACGGTCATCATATGTCAGGCGCTGGGAAACAGAAGAGGTAATGCGATCCCCTTCCTGCCCCGCAATAAAAGCAGAGGCGCTAGAAGACACATCCGTAATCTCGGTTCTGTCCAGACGATAGCGCAAAACCTGCCGCCATTTTTCGGAAAGCGGGTAGCCAAAGCGCAGCCCGCCGCCCGTCCGTCTCTGGTTAAACGAGCTTTCATCCTGAAAATCTCGTGTCATATGAAACAAATCAAAACCGGCAGAGAAATCACGATCAAGAAAATAGGGCTCTGTAAATGCCAGATTAAATTCTGTGCGTTTTCCTGCCACTGTTCCCGATAAAAGAAGATCCTGACCTTTTCCAAGAAGGTTCCGCTCGCGCAAAGAGACATCCGCCAGAGGCCCTTCTGTCGTCGAAAATCCTGCACCAATCGAAAGTTCTCCGGTTGATTGCTCGGCCACCTCGACATCAAGTATCGTTTTATCCGGTGCGCTTCCCTGAAGCGGCGTCACGGTCACAGTTTCAAAATACCCCAAATTCTTGATATTCTGTTCTGATTTTGCAAGCTTGGAGCGATTAAAGGGATCACTTTCTACCAGCTCTATCTCGCGACGGATCACCTTATCCAGTGTTCTTACATTGCCGCGCACATCTATAAGCTCGACAAAAGCCCGAGACGTTTCACTAATAACAAAGGTGATATCTATTGTTTGCTCATCCCGATTTCTTTTGACATCCGGACGCACATTGACAAAAGCAAACTGTAAATCGCCCAGTGCATTTGTCATGGCATCAATGGATTTTGTGACTTCCTCGGCATCATACCAGTCACCTGATTCAAACGTAATCTGCTCATTCAGAACACTGGCATCAAAATGGCGCAGGGAAGAATTAACAGCAATATCCTTCACACGGTAGCGCTCACCCTCTTCTACCGTAAAAGTCATGAAGAAAC
>PFTR01000109.1 GCA_002789675.1 Alphaproteobacteria bacterium CG_4_9_14_3_um_filter_47_13
TCTTCTTTTTGTCATATCGGTAGATCCCTTTCGTTTTAATGTCAGAATTCCACCTTAGCAACATGTCCGATTTTCTGAGACCACCTCTGATTGCTTATGCCGTGACAGGATCGCGTCACCATTTCAATCGAAAAAACACTGGAAACACCCATAGCATCAATTTCATTACGGCGCATGATGGATTTACGCTCAATGATCTCGTCAGTTATAACATAAAGCACAACGAGTCAAATGGCGAAGAAAACCGCGATGGCAACAACAACAATATCAGCTTTAATCATGGCACTGAAGGCTGGACGAACAACCCCGTCATCTCTGCCTTGCGCGAAAAACAAAAGCGTAATTTTATTGCCACACTGATGCTCTCACACGGAACACCCCTGTTGCTGGCAGGCGATGAATTCGGCAACACACAGGAAGGAAATAACAACGTTTATTGTCAGGACAATAGCATTGGCTGGATAAACTTCAGCAACAAGAATACAGCCGAAGGACGCTATCTTATGGAATTCACAGGCAAGCTCACAGCACTGCGCCGACAATACTCTGTACTCAATCCCGTCCGACCCCTTGATGGCAAGGAAAAAAGTTCAGACGGCATAAAGGACATCACATGGTATCACTGCTCTGGAAGCGAAATGAGTCACAATCATTGGTGCAACCATCAGGAAAAAGCTCTGGGCGTCCTGTTCAACGGAATGACAAAAAACTCTGCTGATCCTGCTGACAATCGGCTTTTTATTATCTTCAACGCCCATAGCGTCAATATACCCTTCGTATTGCCCGAATTACCCTGTATCCAGGGATGGGAGCGTATTCTTGATACTTCCGCCCCGGATATAGAACGCGGAAAGGACAAAACAGTTTACATGAGCCAAAAACCCTATTACACAGAAAGTCAAAGTCTCGTCATTTTTCACCCCGTTTCCTAGCCACCTGAATTCTTATGCAAAAATATTCGGGACTGTTTTTCTTCTCTTTCTTCTTGTATCCTTTATTATTGCTATCAGAGAAAACTTTGCTCGCAATCATAAACTTAAAGACGATCATTATTATATCGACTGATTATCTCAGGAAAGGTAAGAATTGACCATGCTGGAAACCACACTTCGCAAAGGTGATGAAATTCTCCTTGATATCCAGAGCAGCGCCAGACGGCGCGTTGTCTGCGGGCTGCGCTGGGATCCTCTGGACGAAAGCCAGATTCAGGTACAGACACAGGATCTGGAAAAAGGGAAAATCGTTTCAAAAGAATGTGACCTTGATCTTCTTTGCCTGGTTTTTGATAAACATGGCCGCTTTCTGAGCGGAATTACGGGAGAAGAAGGCTACCGGACAGGCGATAGAGGCAATATCTATCACACCGGAGATGTCGTGGACGGCGAGGATTATCGGGATGACGAACAAATTTCTCTCGAACTTTTCAACATATCCGCCAATATCCACCAGATATTTTTTATTGCCGAAGTGCAGAGCGCCCATACATTCGGCATCGTCCCCAATCCGGAAATACGGATTGCCAATGCCATTGATGATCGCAACTTTGCCCATGCCTATCTTGGCGGTCATCTCGGCGCACATAAAAATTCCTGCGTGTTCGGCAGCATTTACCGCACACAGGGCGGGACGTGGACATTTAAATATATTGGCGAGTATTTTGATGCGGCACAGATTCTGGACTGGCCGGAAACCCTGGTCCCCTTTCTCGAAGTCAAAAAAGGGGAAGATGGCAAGCCTGCCCCTGCGCCGCCACTTCCCAAAAAAGGCGAGACCGTTCCCTTATTTTATACGAAACAGGCACAGCACCGCATTGTCTGCGGCCTGAACTGGGATCCGGGCACAGCAGAAACCTATGATCTTGATCTTTCGTGTATTATGTACAATAAAGCCGGCGAGGCTGTCGATGGTGTTTCGGCGCAGCCTGAGGAAAACATTGATTCTTCCGGTAAGATCTATCATTCAGGCGATGATACACGCGGCGAAGGCGACCGCACCGATGACGAGGCTATTTCTGTCGAACTCAAAGATCTGCCTGCCAATATCTGCCACATTGTTTTTATCGCTGAAATTCAGAGTGGCCACAATTTTGAGCATATCACAAACCCCTCCATGCGGATTGCGGATGGAAAAACGAACGAGGATCAATTGCTGACCCCCCTTTCCACGCCGGATTCACAGGGTAAAAATGGCTGTGTCTTCGCCCGTATCTCCCGCAAGGAAGACGGCTGGACACTCACGTTGATCGAAGATTATTTCAATGGCGAAGATATTGATGATATAGTAGAATATATGAGTAAATATATTTTATAGAATTTATATATTGAAAACCTAAACAGGAAAGGATTCCCCCATGAAAATGACACCACATTTCAACACTGCGAATGAGGGCTGGCCGCCAGGTAAAAACAACGCAACTCTTGAAGAGACAATCATTGTTCCCGCTTTTCCTTCTATAGGTGGAGGTGGCGGTTTCTAATTAGATAACATTCCGTAATAATAGGATTTTTAAAAGCCGCTGATTTAAAAAGTGGCTTTCTCTTTAAATAACGACAATCGAACTGAATGTTTTTATATTCTGCCATACAGACAGCCATTATTTTATGGTACAAATAAGGGATCATTGTCTCTGGAGTGTCTTTTATGCCTGCAAAATACATACGCCCCCCGAAATGTTTTCTCACGGCCAAACGCAAACGCGACATCAAGCTTGAAACTGTATCCGGTACCGACTTTACAAAATGGCTGGGCAAACAGAGCAAGGCCATACAGGATGCTATAAAAGAATCCGGCTTTGAAGGAAAACGGGGACAGATATTCCCTCTCGTTGGCAAAAACCAGCAGGTTGAAAAAATCATTATTGGCATCAGTCATCCTCTTGCTCTTTATGATTTTTCTTATGGTCTTCAAAAAATAACGGCGCTGCTATCCGAAAAAACAATCAAAAGCGCCAGCTTTTCCCTTAGTGGCAAAGGTAATTATACGGCGGCCTATATCGGCTGGGGGCTGACCTGTTATAATTTTGATCTTTATAAAAAGAATGAATCTCCTTTGCCCTGCCTTGTAATGCCTGCAAGCGTTGATAAAAAACGGGTTCATAGCACGATCGAGGCCATGACCCTGATCCGCGATCTGGTGAATACACCTGCCAATGATCTCGGACCTGCCGAGCTGGAAAAGGCGGTCAAAGAGCTTGCTTTGAGTTTTAAAGCCACAGTCAAAATCACAAATGATACAACGCTGAAAAAAGAATTTCCGCTTATTTTCGCCGTTGGCGATTCTAGCCCGCGCCGTCCGCGCCTGATTGATCTGACGTGGGGAAACCCCAAACATCCCAAGGTTACCCTTGTTGGCAAAGGTGTCTGCTTTGACACTGGCGGACTTGACCTCAAGCCCTCGCAATATATGGCGCTGATGAAAAAAGATATGGGCGGGGCGGCACATGCTCTGGGTGTGGCGCGGCTGATTATGGGGACAGGTCTGCCCGTCCGTCTGCGCGTTCTGATTCCTGCAGTTGAAAATGCAGTTTCCGGCGTGGCATTTCGCCCCGGCGATGTTTTTAACAGCCGGAAAGGCCTCAAAGTCGAAAATACCAACACCGATGCCGAAGGGCGATTGATCCTTGCCGATGCCCTGACTTATGCCTGCGAGGAAAAGCCTGATCTGGTTATTGATTTTGCAACGCTTACCGGTTCGGCACGGGCGGCACTTGGTTCAGAGATTCCGGCGATATTTTCCAATAATGACAGCCTTGCCGAAGATTTGAAAAAAGCCGCTTTCAGAGAAGATGATCCCGTCTGGCCAATGCCTCTATGGCAGCCCTACAAAAAAATCATAGAAAGCACGACCGGCGATCTGGTCAACAGCGTTTCAACGCCCGGCGATCTGATCTATAGCGCATTATTTCTGGAAAGTTTCCTATTGCATGACACAGACTGGATACATCTGGATATTTTTTCATGGGAAAATAACGGCAAGCCCGGACGCCCGAAAGGCGGCGCAGACACAGGAATGCGTGCCGTCTTTGCCTTTCTGGAGAAAAAATACGGGAAATGATCAGAAGCGTAAAGAACGCAGAGTATTTCTAGTTTCTCTTCCGAAGGGGTACAGGGGATAACAAACTGATTCCTCCCGCACTCTCTCAAGCCGCTTCCAGCTGTTTCAAAGCCTGCGAAAGTTTACTGATAACGCTTTCGGCCTCCTGCTTACGCTGGCGCTGCTCTGC
>PFTR01000022.1 GCA_002789675.1 Alphaproteobacteria bacterium CG_4_9_14_3_um_filter_47_13
ATCCTTTGGCGGCATGAAAAAACGCAGGGAAGGCATGCCGATTCAGACAACTGTCGAAGAGTTAATAATGTCTTATTCTTAACAAAAATTACTATAATATAAATAATGATAGTGGTGTCATAACATGCCCTCATTGTCGGAGCGCCGTCCGCACCAATTATTACCCGGCTTACCGTCAGATCATGCCCGAACATATGCATGTTGAAACAAAATCAGTGAGATATGCTACTTGACAGAATTCTTACATCACTTCCAAGCATAGCGTAAATAGCAAAATATTGATTTTACAGTCTCAAGCGATTGTCGTGCTGATTTTGAGTTTACCTTGACCTCTTTTCTAAAAAAATATAGAGAGAATTTATTCTTATTTTTTGAAGGGTTTTTTCATGGGAATGTCTATCAAAAAAGAAACATATATTTTTATTGATGCTTCATACAGTTTTTCCTGTTCTTCTCCATCGGGGGAAAACAGTGTTTCCTGTATGAGACTTGCACTTGATGCTGCCAAAGAGCAGGCAATAGAGGCAAAAAAAAGTCATGGCATACATGCGGTCTATGCCCGTCTGTGGCATGAAAATTCTGCTGATATTGCCGGGTTTAACTCGGCAATGTCCCCGGCTATGATAGAAAATATGAGCCAGGGATTGGGTGATATTTTTACCAGAAGCGGCGGAGTGGCGTCCTTCACTGCGGCGCTGAAACAATGCGCGCAGGAAATTTCCGGCAGACATGCGAATAATTGTAGCATGAAAAATCTTATTATTATCACTGATGGCGCTATATATGAAAATCAGAAGAAAAAAGGGGAGGCCTGTCAAAACCTTGCTGCCCTTATGGATAAAAATCCGGATCTTGCCGTTTCCTTCCTTATTGCAAAAAATAGTGAATTTCAAGCCAGCGCAAGCATACCCCCTATCATGGATATGCTCTATGATGGTGGGATCAGGGAGAAGGTTCAGGTTGTCTTTTGTGAGCCGCAACATATAAAAAATACTCTTGCTGATATTATGACGGAAAAAAAGGAAGCTTCGTTTGCGCCAGAGGCATCCTCTGTTGAAGAAGATGAGGTAGTTACGATTCTGAATATTTTACAGGATGCCATGGATAGTGCTGCACAAACTGCTGATAGATCGGGAAAATTTTGTGAATTAAGTCCTGTTTTCAGAGCCGTGGCAAATCTGGCCGAAACCCTGCGAAATCACAGATGCGAGACTCTGGAAGAAGTAAAAAGCATGCAGCAGAAGGACAAGGATCCAAAGCGGCAGCCATAATATTCTCCTGTCTTGCTTTTTGGCAGGATTTCATGACAATCATCTTATGAGAAAAAACAGGCCAGATTACGATCTTTGCATTATCGGCGGCGGCATTAATGGGGCGGGCATTGCCCGTGATGCTGCCGGGCGCGGTCTGTCTGTTATTCTAGTAGAAAAAGGTGATTTGGCAGGCGCAACCTCTTCAGCCAGCACAAAATTGATTCATGGCGGACTGCGTTATCTGGAACAGTATGAGTTCAGTCTTGTCCGTCATGCGCTGCAAGAGCGTGAAACCCTGATGGGTCTTGCGCCCCATCTTATTAAACCCATGACTTTTATTTTGCCACACGAACCGCATTTACGTCCGGTCTGGATGATACAGTGTGGCCTCTTTTTGTATGATCATCTTGCAAAGCGTAAAAAACTTCCGGCTTCAAAAACGGTATCCCTGAAAAATAGCGGGCTTGAAGAAATTTATAAAAAAGGTTTTTCCTATGCCGATTGCCGGGTCGATGATTCGCGGCTTGTCATTGTAAATGCCATGGATGCGGCAGAAAAGGGAGCACATATTTTAACCGGAACAGAATGTACGGGATTAACGCCATATGAATCCGGGTGGGTTATTGATTTTGCAAATCAATCTTCCTTGCGGGCGCGGATGGTCGTGAATGCAAGCGGGCCGTGGGTACGCTCTGTTCTGGAAGCCTCGAACCTTGCCCGGCAGGTTCCCGGCATTCGTCTTGTCAAGGGCAGTCATATTGTCGTACCGCGTTTTCTGGATGGAGAGAATGCCTATATCCTGCAGCAGCCCGATACGCGTATTGTATTTGCCATTCCCTATGAACGTGACTTTACCCTGATTGGTACAACAGATCTTGAGTATAAGGGTGATCCTTCCTGCCCTGTAATTGAAACAGCAGAAATTGACTATCTATGCGCTGCAGTCAACCGTAGTTTTCAGCATAAAATATCACCGGAGGAAATTGTCTGGCATTATAGCGGTGTCAGGCCGCTTCTTGATGACGGGGATAATGATGTTTCTTCTGTGACACGCGATTATAAACTGGTGCTTGATGAGAGCTGTCATTTAAAAATGCTGTCTGTTTTTGGCGGCAAGATTACAACCTATCGCCGTCTGGCGGAGGAAGCCGTCAATCTTCTGACGGATCGGCCATGCTGGACAGCAAAAACGCCATTACCTGGTGGAGATATTCCCGATTTTGACAGATTTCTCGAAACACAGAAAAACCATTATAGCAATCTTCCGGAAACGCTTGTCACGCGCTATACCAATAGCTATGGCACGCGCATGGATGTTTTTCTGTCCTCCGGAAAAATGGGGGCGCATTTCGGAGATCATGTTTACGAAGCCGAAATCCGTTATCTTATCGACTATGAATGGGCGCAAACGATAGAGGATATTCTGTGGCGGCGCTCGAAACTGGGGTTACATATTTCTGATGGAACTGTAAAGAATATCGGGATATTCCTGAAACGATCCCTGCCGTCCCTGTAATTGATTTTCTTTGGTTATGATTATTTTTATGCTAAAATTTCTAGAGTTTCTCCTGTGGCGCTTCTGCCAGATCCAATCCGGTTTTTATGGACGTTATAAAGCAAATAGTCTGGTTCCCAAAAGCGGTGCGTATTCTGTTGTTATGGCTGGCGCTCTGTCTTCCGCTGACCTGTTTTCTGCCGCAGGCTAGAGCGCAGCAAACCGGATCTGATCCTTTCGAAGACACCTATGAACTTGTGCTGCAGGTGCAGCGTAAACAGGAAGTCATTACCAACAGTCTTCTTGCCTTTCAGCGTGGCTATGACGGTTATTATCTTCCGGTCAAGGGACTTGCCGATATTCTGGGACTCTATGTCAATCTTGATCTTGCAGCAGGGACAGCTACCGGATGGTATCTGAAACCCGGACAGGATTATGAGATTAATGCAACAAATAAAACATATATACTGCGCGGAGAACTGATTGATTTTGCACTGGATGATATTTTTATTAAAGATTTCGGGTCTGGATTTGGCGATATTTATGTCCGTCTGGAAGTGCTCAATGAAATATGGCCTCTGGAGATGGAAATTGATTTCAGTACCCTTAAGATGGATGTCAATACAGCCAGCAAACTTCCCTATGAGCAAAAGCGGGATCGGCTGAAACAGAGAGAAAATCTTCTGGCGCGACGGGCGGGAGAAAATTTTGATCTGACCGGTTATAAAAATATTGAGAATCCATATCGGTTCTACTCCCCTCCTGTTGTAGATATTTCAACGTCTTCTCGATGGGAACAGGAAACAGGAAATATTGATAACCGTACGAACTTTAGTGGTAAAAGCGATTTGCTCGGGTTTTCGGCAGATTATAATTTAAATCTGCAATATCTGGATCATAAGTTTGTCTCGCCGGAAGATTTGCGTATGACCTTGACACGGCGCAGCTTTGGTACGGATTCCATGCCGCTGGGAATTCGGGAAGTGACGCTGGGTGATACGGCGTTACGCGCACCGGATTTGACGGTCAGCTCAAATGGGGGACGTGGCGCTTATATTTCTTCACGGCCGATCAAACGCACGGGAACTTTTGATGAGATTGTTGTCGAGGGCTCGGCTATTCCGGGATGGGAGATAGAGCTTTACCGTAATAGTGAACTTCTTGATTTTGGCGTTGTTCAGGACACAGGCTATTATCGTTTCGAGAATGTTCAGTTACTTGCGGGGAGTAACCGGATCAAAGTGATTCTTTATGGCCCCGAAGGTCAGGTTGAAGAAATCGTAGAAACGCATGAAATCGGCGGCGGCCTTTTATCTCCCGGGCATGTGGAATATGAGGCCGGCATTATTGAT
>PFTR01000136.1 GCA_002789675.1 Alphaproteobacteria bacterium CG_4_9_14_3_um_filter_47_13
TATCGGTAGATCCCTTTCGTTTTAATGTCAGAATTCCACCTTAGCAACATGTCCGATTTTCTGGGACCACCTCTCAGAACGAGCTTTGTCATTTATTTTTTCTATTTCTTTCTTGTGTTTTTGTTCATCTTATCCACTTATTCCTGTTTCTTGCAAGTTTACTTACAGGATCGTCAGGGTAAGATGCCTTATAATAAAGAAAAGAATCGGGCAATAGGGAGAGGCAAGGATGAAACAATATCTGGATCTAATGGCGCATGTACTGGAAAATGGTGCGGTGAAGGAAGACCGTACCGGCACAGGGACAAAAAGTATATTTGGTCACCAGATGCGTTTTGATCTTTCGGAAGGTTTTCCGGTGATTACAACAAAGAAGTTGCATCTGAAGTCGATTATTCATGAGCTTCTCTGGTTTTTGCAGGGGGATACCAATATTGCCTATCTACAGGAAAATGGTGTGCGTATCTGGGATGAGTGGGCAGACGAGACGGGGGATCTTGGCCCTGTGTACGGGCATCAGTGGCGAAGCTGGCCAACGCCGGATGGCCGTCATATTGACCAGATTTCCAATCTTGTCCACCAGATTAAAACCGCTCCTGACTCGCGCCGCCTGATTGTGTCGGCGTGGAATGTGGCTGATATCGGTAAAATGGCGTTGCCGCCCTGTCACTGCCTGTTCCAGTTTTATGTGGCCGATGGCAAGCTTAGCTGCCAGCTTTACCAGCGCAGTGCGGATATTTTTCTCGGCGTGCCGTTTAATATCGCCTCTTATGCGCTGCTGACTTTGATGATGGCGCAGGTGTGCAGTCTCCAACCCGGCGAATTTATCCATACGTTTGGTGATGCCCATTTATACAGCAACCATTTCGAGCAGGCGCGGGAGCAGCTCACCCGTACGCCAAAGCCGCTTCCTGAAATGTACATGAACCCGCATGTGACCGATATTTTTGGTTTCAAGTTCGAGGATTTCGAGTTGGTCGGGTATGAAGCGCACCCGCATATCAAAGCGCAGGTGGCGGTTTAAACAGGAGGATTATAATGGGATTGTTGGTTTGGCTGGGTCTTGCTCCCGGTGAAGAAGATAAGAAACTGAAAAAAATTTTAAAAAATTCATGGGAGAATATAAGGGTTTCCGAACGGGGCGGCGTTTATATTGACAGAAATGAAGTTGCGCAAAGTCCCGAGTTTCAAGAGGCGCAAAAGAAGGCATCTGATTTTATGAAAAAATACGGCAACAGACCGCTTGATTTATAAATTTGCATAAATCGTAAAATCCTTTTATAAACCTTCTTTGTTATGGAAGAAGGTGAAATATGAGCGATTCATCATTAATACTGGACAAGCAGGAATGGCAGCATATTGATGTCATGACGGAACGTTTTCCTTATTTGAGGGACTCTTTTGAGTCGGCTCTGGCTGTGCCGACTGAGGAGCGTTATGAATGGGCTGTAAAGCGGCTGGAAAATCTGCCGCGAACGGGTTATGCCTTTAGAGGGATACCTGACGCACATGTTGAAACGATTTCCCGGCATATTCAGGAGATGAAAAATCTTTCCTGTCTTTTTGCAGAAGCCGTGCTATCAAAGGAAGAGGAAGAGATCGCCCTGAAAATGATTGCCGTTCATGACTTGCCGGAAGCTGTAACCCACGATTTTCACCGTCATGATCCGATTACAAAAGTAGAAAAGGGCAAGCTTGAAGCCAGCGCCTTAAAAATAATACTGGAACAGGATCCACAAGGTTTACAGCCTTTGTTTCATCTCTATGAAGCGGCAGCAGCTCCGGTAGCGCACTGGGTTAAAGATCTTGATTATCTGCAATGTATGGAAAGAACACTGCAATACCAGCAGGATTTTCCCGAAGTGCGCGCCAATCTGGAAGAGTTCTGGGATGATGCCTATGGGAAACCATTAAATACAGCGCAAGGCCGTAAAATGCTGGATGGTTTACTGGCACGGCGGAAACAGTTGTTTCCGGGGGTCGGGAGATGAGGATAAGATACGCATATTATAGGTTTTTGCCTCTGGCATTTTACGGGAGATGTGTTTTATAATTTCTGATGATAAAAACATCCGCTATTATTGCCGCTTCGGAAAATAACTGTATTGGTCTTGAGAATGATCTGCCGTGGCATATTCCGCAGGATCTGAAGCGCTTTAAATCCCTGACCATGGGTAAGCCCGTGATTATGGGGCGCAAAACATTTGAGTCAATTGTAGCGCGGCTGGGAAAGCCTTTGCCGGGGCGGGATAATCTGGTCATAAGCCGGAGCGGATTTGAAGCGGGGGGCGCTCTGGTTTGTCCGGATATTGAAAGCGCAGTGGCAAAAGCAAAGAATCTGGCGGAAGAAAAAGGGCTTGATGAAGTTTTTATCATTGGCGGGGCGCAGATTTATGAACTCGCGATTCCTTTTCTGGATCATTTTTATCTAACCCGTGTTCATATTGTGGTCAATGGGGATGCTTTTCTGCCGGCGCTGAATGAACAGGACTGGCGGGAGATAGAGCGGGACGATATTGACGGCACTCCTTCTTTTTCGTTTATAACGCTTGAGCGCGTGTCTGCTTCCCGGCAAGTTGCGCCGTGATTTTTTTGGCAATGTCCTTAAAAACCCGTGCGGCGGGGCTGTCCGGCTTTGCGAGGATGACGGGTGTTCCGTTATCACCGGAGGTGCGGATATCAATATGAAGCGGGATCGCGCCGAGAAAATCGCAGTCCAGCTTTTTGGCTTCTTTTTCCGCGCCCTGCTGCCCGAAAATATATTCCTCATATTCGCAGCGCGGACAGATATGGACGCTCATATTCTCGATAATACCAAAGACCGGAACACTGACCTGCCGGAACATATTCAGTCCCTTGCGGGCATCAAGCAGCGCGATGTCCTGTGGTGTCGAGACAATGACCGCGCCGGAGAGCGGCACTTTCTGTGCCATGGTAAGCTGCGCGTCACCTGTACCGGGCGGCATGTCAACAACAAGAATATCAAGATCGCCCCAGTTGACATCTTCCAGAAACTGCCGCAGTGCCGTTTGAATCATGGGGCCGCGCCAGATCATCGGTTTGTCTTCGGCGACAAGAAAACCCATCGACATGATTTTAAGGCCGTGCGCCTCCAGTGGCTGTAATTTTTCGTCAATGACCTCGGGTTTGCCGTGAATCCCCAGCATCATCGGTGCGGAGGGGCCGTAAATATCGGCATCCATCAGTCCGGTTTTATAACCCTGCGCCGCAAGTGCTACGGCAAGATTAACCGCCACAGTTGATTTTCCGACTCCGCCTTTGCCGGAAGCAACGGCAATAATATGTTTGATAGAGGGAGCAAGATTCTCGATTTGTGCGCGTTTTTTGGGCTGTTTTGATGTCCCGTTCTGACGTTTTGCCGTCATAATGGCCGTGACATGAAGCGCTCCATCCAGCGATGAAACGGCCTGTTCGGCTTTTTGCCGTAATGTTTCGATCTCGCTGCCCTGCGCCGGATCAACTTCAATGACGAAAGTCACCCGCTCTTCTGTAACGCGGATGCCGGAGGCCATGCCGGAAAATCCCGCTTGTGCCAGACAGTCTATAATTTTATCTTCGGCGATCATCTCTTGCCTTCTTGTCTAAAAACGATATTGTTAGAATGTGTTGAATATTTAGTTATGCAAGGAATATGGAACGATGGGCTGGGAAGATCAATCTGATAATAATAAAAAGAAAAATCCGTGGGGGACACCTCCCGGCGGCGGGCCTCGCGGCCCACAGGGCCCATGGGGAGGCGGTGGCGGAACGCCGCCGCCGAACTTTGACGAAATGCTGCGCAAGTTGCAGGAGAATTTACGGGAAATGCTGCCCGGGAATTTTCAGAGTGGAAAGATTGTAGGGCTTGCAATAATAGCGGTTGTCGCTTTATGGCTTGCCAGCGGCTTTTATATTGTTGAACCCGGAACCCATGCTGTTGAACAACGCTTTGGAAAATGGAGCGAGACGAAAACGGAAGAGGGACTGGGTTTTCATTTTCCATGGCCTATGGAGACGGTACAAAAAATCAATGTTTCCGAAGTACGGCGGATGCAGATCGGTTTTATTGAAATCGCTGGCACACGCGGTACGCCAGGGGGCGGCAAGCGTGATATTCCTGATGAAAGTCTGATGCTGACATCTGATGCTAATATTGTAAATCTTGATCTGGAAGTGCAGTGGAATATCAAATCTGCTGAGGATTATCTGTTTAATATTCAGGATCAGGAAAATACAATCAAGAAAGTGGCGGAAAGTGCCATTCGTGAAGTTGTCGGGCAGACTCCGATGTTTCCGATCATTACGCAGGAACGAACAGGCGTTGCCACGCGCGCTAAAATTATTATGGCTAAAAACCTCGATGATTATAAATCCGGTATTAATATTTCCCAGGTTTTGATTCAGGCTGCCGAAGTTCATCCCGATGTGCAGGACGCGTTTCAGGATGTGCAGTCTGCCAAGCAGGATGCGATAGATGTACAGAACCGTGCCAAGGCCTATCGCGAGGATATTATCCCCAAAGCACGCGGGGAAGCGATTAAAATGGGGCAGCAGGCTAAAGCCTATATGCAGTCCGTTACCGCCAAAGCCAAGGGGGAGGCCGACCGTTTTAATTCAGTCTATCAGGCGTATCTGAATGGGAAAGATGTTACAAAACAGCGGATTTATATCGAGACAATGGAAGAGGTTCTGCAAAGCGCCCAGAAAATCATTCTTGATGAGAAGGGCAGTGGTAACGGAGTCGTTCCTTATCTGCCGCTGAATGAATTAAGGCCAGCGGCCGGTAATGCATCACAAAAAGGACAGAGGACGGATGAATCCGGTCTTTCCAATACAACCAGTACAGACTTTCAAAGATAATCGGGACATTTTGTTATGAACTTAAAAGTAGGCATCTTATTTATTATTCTCGCGGCCGGACTGATCGTGATCAGCCAGTCTTTATTTACCGTGGATGAACGAGAACAGGCAATTGTTCTGCAACTGGGACAGCCGATTGGTGATGTCAAGGGGCCGGGGCTTCATTTTAAATTGCCTGTTGTGCAGGATGTCCGCCGTTTTGATCGCCGGATTTTATCCGTTGATCCTCTGCCCGAGCAAATGGTTATTTCCAGTAGCAGTGATAGTCCGCTTATTAAAGCGCAGGAAGGCGTGATTGTTGACGAGCCGGATCAAAAATCCGGTGACAGCCGTGAGAATGTAAGCGGTGAGCCTATTATCGTTGATACGTTTACCCGTTACCGGATTACAGACCCGTTAATGTTTATGAAAACATTACGCACAGTGAATGCGGCAAACCAGCGTATTGAAAGTATTATGAATGATGTGACGCGGGGCGTTCTGGGTAAGACAACCATGCGTCAGCTTCTTTCCGATGAGCGGACGAAGGTCATGGATGATATCCGTACCCGTGTGAACAAGAAAATCATGGAAGACGGGTTGGGGATCGAGATTGTCGATACCCGTATTGTCCGTGCCGATCTGACGCCGGAGCTGCGCCAGTCCACAGTGCGCCGGATGATCTCCGAGCTCAAGGAGCGGGCAACGGAAACACGTGCCAAGGGCGAGGAAAGAGCGCTTGGCATTCGTTCAACCGCTGAAAAGGAACGGACTGTCATTCTGGCGGAAGCGCAGCGTGATGCCCAGATTTCCCGTGGTCATGGCGATGAGGTCGCGATTAAAACCTATGCGGATGCTTTTAATAAGGATCAGGAATTTTACGGGTTTATGCGCTCGATGGAGGCCTATAAAAATACGCTGGCAAACCCTGATACACGTCTGATTTTATCGCCGGACAGCCAGTTCTTTAAATATTTCCGTGGGGAATAGTGGGGTTTTTGCTCTATATTATAACGGCGTTTGCCCTTGTTTTTGTTATTGAGGGCTTGTTTTATGCCCTGTTTCCAAACGGTGTCCGAAAAATGATGGAAGCGGCTCTCTCCTTGCCGGAGAAACAGTTGCGGATATTCGGTGTTGTGATGGCCGTAACCGGTTTCTGTCTTGTTTTGCTACTTCAGAAGTTTGTTTAAGGATAGGGCGACACTGGATTGCTTCGCTATGCTCGCAATGACAAATTATAGAACCCTCTGCAAAAGTTTGAAGTAACGGT
>PFTR01000013.1 GCA_002789675.1 Alphaproteobacteria bacterium CG_4_9_14_3_um_filter_47_13
AATTTTTTGTGCCTCTTCAATCTCGTTCCCTGTTTTGTCCGCAAGACCTAAAATGCTTTTTGCGCCATGCAGGATACCTACACCCTTATCTTCCAGAAAACCAAAATCCTGCCGGACACCGTTTTCATCTTTCCAGTAATACTGGTCGGTTTCTTCATCCTGATAAACCAGTTTGCCATTAATGTACAACGCATCTTCTGTTACATTCTCAGCGACCAGAGCAGTAAAATCTTCTTTTTTTGCAATAAGTTCTGATTGTTCTTCAATCTGTTCAAGTTGCTCGGTGGCCAGTTTTAATTCTTTCTGTGCTTTGTGCCAGTCATCACGTAAAGAATCTTTTTCTGTCTGGATTTGGGAAAGATCCTCGTGAAGTTCTTTGCTTTCCTGCGCAACCTCAAGAGCCTCCACCCCAAGTGCCTGACGCGTTTTACCCAAAGAAGACTGTGAATTCAAAGCAGAATCTAGCGCCTGACGTTCCTGAAGGGAGGACTGTTTCAATTCATTGACCTGCTCGCTTAGTTCTGCCCGTTCTTTCAGCAGTGATTCCTGCTCGTTTGAAAGTTTGAAATCTTTTTGTTGGGCGGCAGCGCTGATCGCTGCAAGATCATCAGGATCAAGATTATTGTCAGCAATAAATTTTTGCAATGCCGGATCATCATTTAATTTCTGGTTGAGCGCCTGATATTGTTCCTGCTTCTCCTCCAGAGCGCTTTTAAGATCTGCAATTTTTGTACGGATTGTTTCTATTGTGGCCGCATTTTCCGTGAGCTTTTCGTTGAGTTCCACGTAACGGGCTTTTAGCGCTTTTGAATGTTCGTCAAGATGGCTGATTTTATCAAGTGTGGCATCTTCCTTTGCTATAATTTCAAGATGGCGCTCCCGTAAGGCAAGGATCGGCGCAAACTGCTTTTGAAGCTGAAGCTGTTTATCGGCATCAAGTTCAACAAATGTCCCGTTGGCATCTTTGCCTAAGAATTTATTGTCCTGATATTTAATTCCGAATTTGTTTTCAAATTGTTGTTTGGCTTCTTTAAAGGTTTCTTCGGAGCTTGCGCGTTCTGCCATCATTTTGGCAAGACCGTCCTGCTCCCCTTCAATAATAGTATTCATTTCAACTATTTTTGCGGCAACCTGCTCCTGTTCGGTCTGCATGTCCTGTTGTTTTTGTTCGGCTTGCAAAAGTTTTGTTTCTTCGCTGGCCAGATCATTCCGGATTTCTTTAATATCCACGTCTAGTGTTTGGAGCTGTTTATAATCTTTTACCCAGCTCTGGAGCTGTAGTCTTTCATTCCTGATGTCCTCGAGACGGAGATCAATAGCGGCAATCTGGCTATTCAGATTATTGATCATGTCCTGTTGTGCGATAAACTCCCGGAGTCGTCTGTTCCGTACATTCTCTTCGCTGTCGTCTTCGTTATCCTTGTCATTGCCGGCAAGGGTAGAGCCTCCATCTTTCTGATCCTGATAGACATGTGCACGACCTGCTGCGCCTGCTCCCGTTGCCCGAGCTTTGAAAGCATGAATGTCATGATTATGAACTTCAGGCACGCTCTCGTCTTTAGAGTTACTTTCTTCCTGCTTTAAAGCAGGAGAATGTATGTTCGTTTCAATAGTGGAATGGGGATGGTTTTCTTGCGGCTCTTGTGTCCGCAGGGTAGTCTGCATCTCCCGAACAAAAGCAGTTTTTTCATTTCCGGTAAAATCACCGGGTTGCGTGGAACGTAATGACGTTTTATCAGAAAACGAATAATGATTTTGACCGGAAATTGTCTCTGTATTTGTTTTTTGTTGGTTGACAGGCGCTATTGCTTTTAGTTCCGGATTATGGTCGTCGGCAACAGGAATATTAAAGATTTTGCTGAGCTGTTTTATTTCGCTGGCGGCCAGCGGTTTCCCCATAATATCCCTTAAGGCCGCATTGCTTTCTTTCGGCGTTTTGTTCTCTTTATATCCTGTTTCTTCCCTGATGGCCAAAATAGTCCCTTTTGTCTTTATACATATAAATGTGTTTAACCATTTTTGTTTATGCCTCTCTATATTTTACGAAATTAATTAATTTTCCCTTAAAAAGGCGCAAATTTATATAAATTTTTGCTTTAGATAGTATCATTTTCCAGGAAGACACGTATTTTCAAAGCCTGTTTTCCGTGCTAGACAGAAGACACATTGTTAAGAATCTTGGAAAATGAAGGGTTATATCCATGAATATTCACGAATATCAGGCAAAAGAGCTTCTACGGAAATATGGCGTGGCTGTTCCTGACGGTTTTGCGGCGATGAGCGTTGATGAGGCAGTCAAGGCCGCTGAAAAGCTTCCTGGCCCGCTTTATGTGGTAAAATCTCAAATCCATGCCGGAGGGCGTGGTGCCGGACATTTTAAAAATGACCCGAAAGGAAAAGGCGGTGTCAGGCTTTGCAAAACAATTGACGAGGTTCGTGCGGCAGCTTCCGCCATGATGAACCAGATTCTTGTAACCAAACAGACAGGCGCAGAGGGCAAGGAAGTGCAACGGCTTTACATCACCGATGGCGTTGATATTTCAAAAGAATATTACTGTTCGGTCGTTCTGGATCGTGCGACATCCCGCGTGACGTTTATGGTCTCAACCGAAGGTGGTATGGATATTGAGGAAGTCGCCGAGTCAAGCCCGGAGAAAATTCATAAGGTCGGAATTGATCCGGCAACCGGTATGTGGCCATTCCATGCCCGCAAGCTTGCGTTTGCGCTTGGGTTGGCGGGGGATTCCAATAAAAGCGCGGTGAAGTTTTTTATGGCGCTATATAAGGCTTTTACCGATCTTGATGCCTCTATCGTTGAAATCAATCCCATGATTGTTACAGAGGCGGGTGGCGTTATGGCGCTGGACGCAAAAATGAATTTTGATGAAAACGCTCTGTTCCGTCAATCCCAGGTCGCCGGAATGCGCGATGAGTCAGAAGAAGATGAAAAAGAACGGATTGCCCATGAATATGATCTGTCCTATGTGTCGCTTGACGGCAATATAGGCTGCATGGTCAATGGCGCAGGACTTGCAATGTCAACGATGGATATTATCCAGCTTTATGGCGGTCATCCTGCGAATTTTCTTGATGTTGGCGGTGGCGCGAACAGGGAGAAAGTCACGGCAGCTTTCAAGCTGATTCTGTCTGATAAAAATGTTCAAGGTGTTCTGGTGAATATCTTTGGCGGCATTATGAAATGTGATGTCATTGCCGAGGGCGTGGTTGCGGCAGCAAAAGAGGTGAGTTTAAGTGTGCCGCTGGTTGTCCGTCTCGAAGGCACCAATGTTGAAAAAGGCAAGGAAATTTTATTAAAATCAGGTTTGCCCATCATTGCAGCGGAAAATCTGGCAGATGCCGCGCAGAAAGTCGTTGAGGCCACACAGAAAGCGCAAGCGGCCTGAACTGATTTGTCCTTCTGCCTTTCTGCGTGTTCTGTAACTCTAATGAAGTGATGATGCCTGAATTCGCTATCGAGATTAAAAATCTGAAGAAGATTTATAAAAAATCCGGACGCAGCCCTGAAAAAGTTGCTCTGGATGATGTCAGTCTTACCATTCCCAAAGGGTCTATTTTTGCGCTTCTGGGGCCGAATGGGGCAGGAAAATCAACAATCATCAATATTCTGGCGGGGCTTGTCACGAAAACGTCAGGATCTATCCATGTCTGGGATACGGATATTGATAAAGATCCGCGACAGGGCAAAGCCGCCATTGGTGTTGTGCCGCAGGAAATTAATTACGACCCGTTTTTTACACCGCGCCAGTTGCTTAATATTCAGGGCGGCCTCTATGGTGTTCCTAAGGCCGAACTGCGCACCATGGCGCTTTTAAAGCTGGTGGGGTTGGAACAGCAGGCGGATTCCTATACCCGCACCTTGTCCGGCGGTATGAGGCGGCGGCTGATGGTGGCAAAGGCGATGGTGCATACGCCCCCGATTCTTGTGCTTGATGAGCCAACGGCAGGTGTTGATATTGAGTTGCGACGGGAGCTGTGGGTCAATGTGCGTGATTTGAGCCGCAGCGGCGTAACGGTTTTGCTAACCACGCATTATCTTGAAGAAGCTGAAGCGCTTTGCGATATGATTGCGATTATTAATCATGGAAAAATTGTTGTGTGCGAGGAAAAGGAAACACTTCTTGCACGGATCGACCAAAAGGAAATTACGTTCCGGCTGGACAGAGAGCTTAAAAATATTCCCGCAGGGCTGACCCAGTTTCATGCCGAAAAACAAGGAAACCGCTCTGTCAAATGCCGCTATAGCCCCGGTGAACAGGTCGTTGGCCAGATGATTGATCTGATTGGAAAGGAAGGTTACGGGATTGCCGATATTTCGACTGATGAGAGTGACCTTGAGGATGTTTTTCTTCAGCTTACGAAATAGAGCGCAGAAAAATTTTACGCCGGGGATGTTGGTCTGATGTTATTGGCATGATCCGGTGCGGATGATTTTCTCTTGAATTCGTACTGGCCTTCTTCGCCAAGCCAGTTTTTCAGGCCGTTTCCAGTGAGCCATTGTCTGGCCTCTTTATTCTCTTTCAAATAGGCTTCCCAGTAAGCCAGCGAGGCTGTTTTTATAATATTCTCGTGAAGATGCCGTTTGGGATGACTTTCCAGTTTGCCGCGACTGCCGGCAAATACCATGTGGTCACCTTCCTTTAGTACCAGTAAAGCTTTTTCTGGACATCCGGCATGATCGAATACCGGCATACGGTATTGATAACCCTGTCCACTGATCGGGTTTTCATCATCTGTTCCGGTCATAAAGAAAAGTGGCAGTGTCATGTCGTCATATATTTTTTCAGGCGCTTCACTGGTTAAATGTTTCATGGGAACGAAGCTGTACAAGATTCCGGCTTTAAAACGGGTCTCCCTGAGGGATGTTGGTTTATCATCTTTATCGGGAAAGGGTTGTCCTGCCATGACCTGCGTGGTGAGCGCGCCGAAAGAATGACCGGACATGCCGATTTTACCAAGATCCATATGAGTGCCAATATCCGGATTTTCTCTGGCAATATCGGGCAGACAATCAAGAAGGAATGGCACGTCATGAAACCGATCCAGCGTATCCTGCCGCGGGATATGGGCGGCTTTGATAACGTCCCAGGGGTGTCCAGGCTTGCCTTCCCAGAGGGATGTATCTGTGCCCTGATGCTGCAGGTTCACCATGACATAGCCGTGAGAGGCGATATAGCGCGCTAGAAATGCCGCGCCATCGCGGCCACCACCAAGTCCATGTGACCAGAGGATCACTGGTAAGGATTTTAGATCCCTGGCAACCGGATAATATATTTTATAGGGAACGGCTCTATCGTTGCGAGCATGATCAACGCAGACCCCTTTATGGATAAAAACCTTGTGTGGTTCGTGATCCGGCAGCGGTGGTTTATAAGTCATTTAAGCGCGTTAATCTTTTTTACGGAATTTATCGAGGGAGACAACCTCTCCGGTTTTCTCGCTGCTTTTTTTGTCTTTGCTATCCTCTTTTTCACTCTCGTCATCATCAAGGAAATCATCGGGATCAAAATCGGGTCCCCCGTCTTCTCCCAGTGGCTGGAACTGCAACGCAAAGTTAACCGAAGGGTCGGCAAAAATCGTAATGGCGGCAAGCGGGATCACAAGACGTTCGGGCACGTTATTAAAGGAAAGCGTGACATTCATCTTGTCTTTATCGACATTCAGATCATAAAACTGGTATTGCAGGACAATCGTCATCTCCCCCGGGTAACGGTCACGTAGATAATCGGGAATATCAACCCCGGGAAAATCGGTCATAAATGTAATGTAAAAATGATGGTCATCCGGCAGGCCATCAGCCATCACCTCTTCCACCGCTTTTCTGACAACGCCGCGCAGGGCATTCTCAACCATTTTGTCGTAACGCAAAATTTCTTTTTCGTCGTTTGCCATGATGTATCTGTAACCGATTTATAGAAGGGAAGTCAAAAGAGAAATATAATCGTTTCCATGTAAAAAAAGTAAAGCGAAATGACGATAGCTTTAAATATGTCACGACCTATGATTCGCATGAACCGCACTGTTAAATCTATAGCAGACTCATCTTGCTCCTGATAAAGCTGTGGAAAAGTTTAGTTTGATAGAGCGGGGGGCTGGAATGATGAGGGGGGCGGCACGTGAGCTGCGTTTTCTTTTTTCATCTCTATTGTAATGGGAAGCGTTATTTCCTTGCCATTGCGCAGGACAGTGATATTGACAGATTGCTCGGTCTCTAATTTTGATAAAGCCAGAACAAGGTCACGTGTATTTTTGACCGGGTTATCATTAAAGCCAAGAATAACATCGTTAATGTTTAACCCGGCTTTTGCTGCCGGGCTTCCGTTTACTATTTGTGCAATCACGACGCCTTCTGCTTTTTTCAGTTTTAATTTTTCAACATGCTCATCCATAATATCTGTTACAACAATACCGAGTCCGCCTCTGTGTACTTCTCCGTATTTGATAAGCTGGGTGGCAATATCTTTGACTATATTTATGGGGATAGCAAAATTGATCCCAATTGAACCACTGTTCATTGGCGAATAAATGGCTGTGTTAATGCCTATGGCTTCTCCATGAAAATTATATAAAGGGCCACCGGAATTTCCAGAGTTTATGGCCGCATCGGTCTGGATGAAATCATCAGTGGGGTTGATGTTGATATTCCGATGAAGTCCCGAGATGATGCCAACCGACACAGAGCCGGGCAAATGAGCAAATGGATTGCCTACGGCAATAACATGCTCTCCGACACGAAGGTTGTCGCTATTGCCCAGAGACGCTTCGGGGAGTTTATATCCGGTATTGACCTGTAAAACAGTGATATCACCGCGTTCATCTGTGCCGACCATTTTTGCTTCAAATGTCTCGCCGTTTTGTAGAACAACTGTATATTTGTCCCCTGCTTGTGTGACATGGCTGTTGGTCACAATATAGCCGTTATCGCCGTCAATGATGATTCCCGATCCACCGGATGTTAATGGTGTTTCTTGAGGCTTAAGAGTCTTGTCCGGTAATTCATTGGAAGGATCTTTAGGAGAGCTTTCTGGAGCAGATTTCGTTGCAATATTCTTCGGAGTTATATGGGTGATAACAGAAACGATTGCAGGTAAAACCTTTTCGGCCAGATCGGCAATGTCCTCTTTATGATGAGCAAAGGCAGAAGAGGGTGCCGCAAGTGCAAATATAAGAGCCAAAGACCCAAGGCGCGCTGTAAGTTTCATGAATATTCCCTGATTTCAAATTATATCGGCTACTTTAGGGAAAACTAAAAAAAATGTCAATTTTTTTATGAAAAAACTATTCTGCGGCCTGTGCTTTTGGCACGGCCTCCAGTGCTGCAATATATTTATCGGCTTCAAGAGCTGCCATACAGCCCATTCCGGCGGCTGTGACGGCCTGTCTGTATATTTTATCCTTGACGTCTCCTGCCGCATAGACACCGGGGATAGAGGTTGCCGTGGAGTCCGGCGCGGTGAGAATATAACCATGGTTATCCATATCAAGCTTGTCTTTGAAAATTTTGGTGGCGGGGTCGTGGCCGATTGCGACAAAAAATCCGTGTACCTTTATTTCCGAGGTTTCGTTCGTTTTAATATTTTTAAGACAGAGTCCCGTAACCCCTGTGTCATCGCCCAGAACTTCATCGACAACGCTATCCCAGATAATGTTGATTTTCTCATGGTTAAACAGACGCTCCTGCATAATACGTTCGGCACGTAAGTCATGGCGGCGGTGAATGAGCGTGACTTTGCGGCAGAAGTTGGTCAGGAACAGAGCCTCTTCCACAGCAGTATTGCCGCCGCCGACAATGGCAACTTCCTTGCCGCGATAGAAGAATCCGTCACAAGTGGCACAGGCCGACACGCCTTTGCCCATAAATTCTTTTTCGGAAGGGATGCCAAGCCAGCGTGCTGTGGCACCGGTGGCGATGATAAGAGCCTCTGCCGTATAAATTGTACCGGAATCCCCGGTGGCTCTGAACGGGTGTGTATCAAGATCAACATCGACGATCAGATCGGTGACAAGTTTTGTCCCGACATGCGCGGCCTGTGCCTTCATCTGCTCCATAAGCCAGGGACCCTGTATCACATCGGCAAAGCCGGGGTAATTTTCAACATCGGTGGTAATAGTGAGCTGGCCGCCCGGCTGTATTCCCTGTATCAGAGTTGGCGCAAGGTTGGCACGGGCTGCATAAATGGCCGCTGTGTAACCTGCCGGACCGGAGCCGATAATCAGGACTTTTGTATGCTGTGTCTCACTCATTTTTCTTTCCCTTTTGCTGAATGAGATAGTCTTAAAGGGCGATTTGTCATGGGTAAAGCCGTTTTTTAATTTCTTGCGCAATAAGATTCGCATCATCAAGCTTCGGGTAATCGTAAGCTGTTAGTGTGCCTTCGAATTTCCGGATTATGCCGTGCCCTATAAGATTTTCATGAAATAGGTCAAACCGCTTTGTGCCCCCCTCAAGCGGGATCATGTAAACAGGTTTTCCTGTGGTCGCGGCTTCGGAGAGCATTGAAACGCTGTCTGCTGTAACCAGAATAAAATCTGCCCAGCCCAGAAAACCGAAATAAGGATTGTCACCGGTTCCGTCCCAGTAATAAATATTTTTATGGGTAAGGGTTTTCTTCAGAATTTTTTCGTTCTCTTCTCCTGTCCGGCGCGAGGCCGTGACCATGATGCCATATCCTTGCTCTGCCAGTGCCATAAGATGCGTTGCAAGATCTTCTGTGATGGCGTCTGTCATCTGGTAAGCCTTGCTATTCCCGCCGATCAATACGGCAATACGGGGGGTGGGAAGCGGGGACAGTGTACCGGAAAATGCGGTACGTGCTTCGGCAAGTTTTTGTGTTGTGATCCGGTTGGGGGCCGCCATTGTCACGATCACATTCTCTCCGCGTGCCGGATCATGTGCGGGAACGGCCACAAGATCAAATTGTCCGGGGGAAACGCGGGGATCCTGTATCAGGACAGTAAAACTTTTACCGCCGCTGGCTTTTTTAATATAACGTGCCGCAGCAATGGCTTTGCGACCGGAAGCCAGTACAAGATCCGGCCAGGGTGGTTCGAGGGCATCGCCCGTAAAAGTGCAAGCGTATTCAAATCCCAGAAAAGGAGACAGGCTTTTCCATGGCTGACGTAATCCGATTCGTTTGATAACGGGTGTCATACCCAGATATTCTGCGACACCAAGGCATTGGTTTTCTGTGCCAGCCATACCTTCTGTGACAATCCAGCAATGGGTCATATCTTAAAAACTTTCAAAATTAAAAAATCCTCTTGCGCAAAAGCTTGCGCAACTTTATACCAATCTGGTATCTATTTAGACAATTATTTTACTTACACCTATTACAAACGGCAGTTTTTTATGAAACGTGTTAAGCTCGACAAAATTGATCGCAAAATTTTAAAGAATCTTCAGGAAAACGGACGTATTACAAATGTAGAATTGGCAAAAGAAGCCGGAATTTCTGCCCCGCCCTGTCTGCGGCGGGTACGGGCGCTGGAAGAAAGCGGTTTTATCACAGGATATCATGCGAAAATTGATTCGGCAGCCATGGGATTCGGTGTCACCATTCTTGCGCAGGTTAAACTCGTCAGTCAGGCCGAATCGGATTTGAAAAAATTTGAAGATCTGGTTCAGTCATGGGATAAGGTGCGCGAGTGCTGGATGCTGGCGGGAGAAACAGATTTTCTATTAAAGATTGTCGCTTACGACTGGGATGATTACCAGCATTTCCTGACGGAGAATCTAACGGCAGCACCGAATGTGACATCTGTTAAATCTTCTCTTGCCATTCGTGCTTCGAAAGAAGTGCCGGGTGTGCCGATTGAAGTTTGACTATTCCTGAAAAGACACTTCCAGAATTTCATAGCTTCTTTTTCCCTGCGGTGTATGAACCTCGACACTATCCCCCACAGCTTTGCCGATAAGGGCGCGGGATACAGGCGCCTGAACTGAAAGCTTGCCTTCATCGGCATTGGCTTCGTAATGACCTACAATCTGGTAAGTGACTTCTATATCGGTGTTTTCATCAACGATCAGAACGCGGGCGCCGAATTTAACGGTATCGCCATTTAAAGCCGAAATATCAATAATCTGCGCTTTCGAGGTCACAGCTTCCAGTTCCTGAATCCGGCCTTCGATAAAGCTTTGCTGCTCCCGCGCAGCGTGATATTCAGCGTTTTCTTTTAAATCGCCATGCTCCCGTGCGGTGGCAATAGCCTGTATGACAGTGGGACGGTCTTCACTTTTTAATTTTTTTAATTCTTTTTCAAGGGCTTCGTACCCTTTTTTAGTCATAGGAATTTTTTCCATGATCGTTCTCTCTTCATTATAAAAAATTTCGTCTCCAAAAAACGAAGCCCGCCACAAAGGACGGGAAATATAGACATTACTGATAAACCCAGTATATAGTCTTCTTCACGGTGGGGTCAATTATTAGTTGCGATGACCGTGTTATTGAAAACAAAGGGATGAAATGCCACCAGAATGGGAAAAAGATCGCTATATTTCGTTGCTTGGGGATCCGATCGGAGCAGACGGTAAACCGGAAAAGCTGCGCACGTCTTTTTATAAAGCAGCAGATGTCCAAGCTGTGGGGCTCTCTATCGCATTGAGTGCTTTATTGACTACGGCATTACAACAATCATTGGAAACTGTTCTTTTTTTTAGCGCTGTGATGGTTGCTTGCAATTTATCTGTGTTGGCTGAAAAAGGAAGAAATTATGAATATGAGAGATTAATGCGTTCGGGATTTTCCAGAGAGAATATAGAAGAAAAATGTATTGATAAAAAACCGGATGGCCGAACAGCGCTCACTTTGAATCGTTACGGTATTCCGGTTGAGGAAGCGAAGCGTTTTTATTTAATTGATTTTGGTATGAATTTTACATTTAACATTGCTACAACATGTCTGTCACCCGCTTTTGGTGCTATGTGGACTCTTGGCTGCCTTGGTTTGTATACAAGAGAAGCCAGTGGTATCAACCGTTTTAATAAAGTTGCCAAAGGTGACTGGGTTATTGTTGACAGGCCAGCCCCAAAACCTGTTCAGGAAAAAAAGCCTGCTTTGGAATGGGCGGGCGCATTTATGACATCATAAAAAACATTATGTTCCTGTTTCCAGTAATTGATCGGCAGCCGCACGCGCCGCAGGAGAGATTTCTGCACCGGCAAGCATACGGGCGATTTCCTCGCGTCGGTCCTCCGGTTTTTCAAGTGCGATGACTCGCGTGGTAATATTTTTAGTTCCGTCTTTGAGAACAATCCAGTGATGCGCGGCGCAGGCGGCAACCTGCGGGGCGTGGGTGACGACAAGAATCTGTTTTGATTGCGCAAGCCGTGCCAGCCTTTCACCAACGGCGCTGGCGGTTGCGCCGCCGATCCCGCTATCGACTTCGTCAAAGACAAGGCTCCCTGCCGTACCAATCTCTGCCAGCACGACTTTAAGTGCCAGCATGAAACGTGCCATTTCCCCGCCCGAGGCAATTTTATGTAACGAACCGGGGGCGCTGCCCGGATTGGTGGAGACAAGAAAACGCACGGAATCCATCCCATGTCCGCCCCAGTCCTTTTCTTCCATTTTTTCAAGCTGCGTTATGAACTGTGCTTTTTCAAGTTTGAGCGGAGGCAGTTCTTTTGCCACCAGACTGTCAAGTTTTCGCGCAGCTTTCTGCCGTTTTTCGCTGGTATCCTGCGCGATTTTTATATAAGTGGCGCGGGTCGACTCGACATTCTTTGTTAACGTGGCCAGAAGATCATCCTGCGCTTCGATCATGCCAAGCTGTCTTGCCAGTTCTTCGCGTTTCCTGAAAAGCCCGTCGACTGTACAACCATGCTTGCGTGCCTGCCCGCGCAGGGTAAACAGGCGCTCGTCAATGTCTTCCAGTGAATATTCATTCTCTTCAAGTTCTGAAGAAAAGTTCCGGATACCGCTGATAACCTCCTGCATCTCCGCATGGCTGCGATCCAGTCCGGCCAGAAGCTCCTGCCCGTCATCGCCGATTTTTTCCAGATGCCGTCCTGCCGTGCCAATCATGGTTTCCACTTCGGTCAGGGTTTCATAAACAAGATTAAGGCTCTGGATTGTCTGGTCGCGTTTCATCAGGCGTTCGCGTAGTGCCGCCAGTGTGTCTTCTTCTCCTTCTTTCAGGGAAAGCCCGTCAAGATCTTCCAGTGCCTGCCGCAGATAATTTTCTTCAGCGCGGGCTTTTTCCATGGTCTGCTGCGCGGTGTCCAGATCCTGCTGCGCCGTACGCCAGTCCTGCCATCGTTGCAGGATGTCTTTAGTTTTAATGCCGGCATAGTCATCAAGCAAAGCGCGGTGGCTTTTGGGATCAAGGAGCCCCTGCGTCTCGAACTGGCCGTGAATCTCTACAAGAAGTTCACCGGTTTGGCGCAGTAATCCGGCGCTGACTGGCTGGTCATTGAGAAAGGCGCGGCTGCCGCCATCGGCTTTGACAATCCGGCGCAGGATCAGGGTTTCCTCGCTGTCTATACCCTGTTCACTCAAAAGCGCATGAACGGGATGGGAAAGAGGAACATGAAAAACCGCGCTAACCTGCGCCTGTTCCGTGCCGTGCCGGACAAGGCCGGACTCGGAGCGCCCGCCCAGTGCCAGCCCCAGAGAATCCAGCAGGATTGATTTTCCCGCCCCTGTTTCTCCGGTCAGAGCGCAAAAACCATCATTGAATGTGACCGTTAGCTGATCAATCAGAACAACATTTTTAATCGTCATTGACAGCAGCACGGAGTGATCTCCTCACCATAAAATTCAGTAAATACCGTAACTATAGCGCATCCTGTTCTTTTTTATCCAGCGTGAAAATGGTATCGTGAACAGCTTTAAAAAATATTCCGGCAGGCATGAGAAAATGAAAGACAGCGAGCTTAAAACAATAATGCGCTTTGGTCTTGTCGGTGTGGCAGGGTTCTGTACCGATGCAGGATTGTTGCAAGTTATTCTGGGTCTTTCGGGACTTGATCCTCTTCTGGCGCGAATCCCTTCCTTTTTTGTGGCAGTGCTGGTGACATGGTATCTTAATCGTGGCTTTACATTCGGGATGAGGCATAAAAGTTTCCGTGAATCTTTTCTCCCTTATCTAGCCGGCAATGCCATTGGCCTTGCCCTGAATTTCGGGATTTACTGCGCAGGAATTCTAGGTTCGCCCTTTCTGGCACATTATCCGGTGCTGGCGGTTGCGCTTGGCGCCGTGATTGCAATGGTTTTCAATTTTCTGGCCATGCGTTTCTGGATCTTCCGGCATCACGGGGAATAGGTTTTGATAAAACTTTACGTGACTTCGCGTATTTTGCATTTTAAATTGCGCAGCATAATATAATAAAAAGGAAACAAAATGACCAAACGTATTTTATCCTGTATGCAGCCGACCTCCCATCTTCATCTGGGGAACTATCTCGGGGCGCTTAAAAACTGGGTGAGATTGCAGGATGAAGGCGGGGAGTGCTTTTATGGTGTGGTTGATCTCCATGCCATTACACAGCCTTACGAGCGTGACGGGTTGCTGGATGCTACCCGGGAAATTGCGGCGGCCTATATTGCCGGCGGTGTTGATCCGGATAAATCGGCACTATTTGTACAGTCTTCTGTGCCCGGTCACTCGCAAATGATGTGGCTGCTCGCCACCATTGCACAAATGGGCAAGCTGGAACGCATGACCCAGTTCAAGGATAAAGCCGGAAAGCATAAAGAACGTGCTGGACTTGGCTTGTTTGCCTATCCGGTTTTGATGGCGGCTGATATTCTGCTTTACAGGGCAACGCATGTCCCCGTGGGCGATGACCAGAAGCAGCATCTGGAACTGGCGCGGGATATCGCCAGTACCTTTAACACACGTTATAATGTGGCGCATTTTATCCAGCCGGAGCCTTATATTATGGGAGCCGCCACACGGGTGATGTCTCTGCGTGACGCCACACAAAAAATGAGTAAATCCGCAGAAAGTGATATGAGCCGGATTAATCTGACCGATGATGCCGATATGATTGCCAAAAAAATCCGCAAAGCCCAGACCGATCCGGAGCCTTTGCCCTATGCGCTGAAAGAGCTGGAAAATCGGGCAGGGGCGCTTAATCTGGTTACGATCTATGCGGCACTGGCTGACAGTGACAAAGAGGCGGTTTTAAAGGAATTTGGTGGTAAAGCTTTTAGTGAATTCAAACCCGCACTGGCAGATCTGGCTGTGGCCAGACTCGCGCCGATGACAAAGCGGATGAACGAACTGATGGGTGACAAGGCCGAAATTGATAATATCCTGCGCAAAGGTGCCGTTCGCGCCCGTGCCGTCGCCGATCCCATGATCGCAGAAACAATGGAAATTATGGGTTTCTGGAAATGATTCTTGGTAGAGCATTAAGAAAAAAAAGAAAAATCATCGGCTTCTGCGGTTGTTGCCCTTCCAAAACCGTAGATTTACACTGAAATATCAACAATGCTGCCGCGTCCTTGACCGCCGCCGGAGGGCTGTGTGTTGGCACTGGATGATGATGCCGTGCGAAGCTGTTGCTGGTTGTTTTGTTCGTCGCGCTCTGTTTCGCGGGTTTCGGATGGCGACTGGGCGCGGGCTGTTTCCTGTGCTTTTTTCTGGATGTCCTGGGTCTGCCGTGTATTTTCCTGCTGGAACGGATTGGCAATCGCGACTTGTTGTGCTGATGCGCCGTTAACTGGACCGACCATTATGATATTCCCACTATTGTTGCTATAGACTGGTTTAAAATTATCGTAAATTCTTCATGCTACTATACCATTCTATCGTCAAAGTTTTAAGAAAATCTTTATATAGCCCTCAAAAATAATAATTCTGGATTTTGTTGCATATTAACGGCTTGTCAATAAATCAGGCGTATAAAAGGAAGTGTGAGGGGGAAGTTCGCAATGCGTTCCTGATGCTGGTTTTGTAACAGTATTCAATCGTATCAAGTGCAGACTTTCACCGTATAAAAAAGAAAATGCCCGCCGTTTCACCGCCCTTTCAACAGGGCGCATCTGACATTTTTGTCAGGAAGATGTCATATGTGAAATGAATATAAGAGTGAAAATCTATTGAACGAGGTCGTGAATATTATGAACCTGAATAAATTTGATAATTCGCCGCATGTTGCGCCGCTTCTGGTGAAGCTATATGACAGCCATAAATTATATGCACTGGCGAAGCAGGATATGCCTGCAGCACGGACGGAATTAAGTCATGCTGTTGTGAGTTTGTTCGAGGCCGATATTAATGGTAAAGAACAGGAGCTGCTCGCCGATATTCTTATTGCTCTGATGCGCCGTGCCGAAACGGAGTTGCGGGGGGTTCTGTCAGAAAAACTGGCAACGCTTGATAATATACCTTTGCGTCTTGTTCTACATCTGGCCAATGACGAGATTACGGTAGCCTCTCCCATGCTGGAGAAAAGCACTGTTTTGAGTGATCTTGATATTATCTATATTATCAAATCCCGGGGTGCTGCTTACTGGCAGGCAATTGCAAAACGGAGCAGGCTGAGTAATGAAGCGATTGATATGCTTGTTGATTCGGGAGATTTTGGAACGGCTGTTATTCTCTCGCAAAATGAACGGATCAGGCTGACAAAATATGCGCTGGGTATTCTGGGGGGGCACAGCAAAAGAGCATGATGATATTGCAAGGCCATTGCTGATGCGTCCGGAAATTCCGGAAGATCTGGCACGAAAATTATATAGACATGTCGGAAAAGAACTGCAGGAATATATTTCTGCCTTTTTCGGTGTGAATGATCGTGAAGCACAGGCTGTTGCAGATGAAATTATTCTTGAGTTTGTTACGCCACAAACGGTCTCTGTTTTTATGCCGACCGAGAAAATGATCAATGAGGCAACCCAGAAAGCATCCTTGAAAATGCTGGGCATGGATGACATGATGGAAACCCTGAATAAGGGTGATATAGCATCTTTTATTGCCCAGTTTTCTGTTTATACAGGGCTATCTTCAAAGAAAATCCACGATTCCCTTAAATTATCCTGTCCCAAAGGGATGGCGATAGCCTGTCGGGCGTTCAGGATACAGAAAACCGATTTTGTAAAAATTTTCCTGCAGACACATCGGATGCGCTCCGGAAGACGGCAAGTGGATCATGGTAGTATGCTCGATATCTTGCAATATTTTGACCGTATCCGCCCGGAATCTGCCTTACGGATTATTCGTTCCGAGCGAAGTTAGGAAGAACGCTTTCCAATTTTTGGTTCCTCTCCTGTGAGAAGACGGCGAATATTGGCGCGGTGTTTAAACCAGACCAATAGAAAAATAAGAGCGCAAATGCCTGTTAGATTTGGTTCGGAATAAAGAAAATGCGCGAGCGCCGGCGCAGAAAAAAGAGCGATAAGAGCCGATAAGGAAGAAATACGGAATATCAGGGCTGTTAAAAGCCAGAGAATACAGGTTGCAATGCCAACTGTCGGTGCGAGCGCGAGAAGCATGCCAAGAGATGTTGCCACGCCCTTGCCGCCCCTGAATTTCAGCCAGACCGGAAACATATGACCAAGAATACTGAATAATCCAGCCGCCAGCGAGGCTTCATAACCGCCAAAACGGGCTGCAAGTAAAACGGCAATGGCTCCCTTGCCGCCATCAAGGAGTAAAACAGCCAGCGCAAGATATCTGTTTCCTGTGCGAAGAATGTTTGTGGCACCGATATTGCCAGAACCAATTTTGCGGATATCGCCATATCCGGCCAGTTGCGCCAAAATGAAACCAGAAGGGATGGAGCCCAAAAGATATCCGGCAAAAGCCGCGATGAAGATGATTGTCATTGTCCTTGGTTTCTCAAGAGTAAATCCATAACAGCCATACGCACAGGAACACCATAGGAAACCTGCTTAAGAATCAGGGAACGGTCCGGATCATCGGCAATATCATCCGCGATTTCAACATTTCTATTGAGAGGGCCGGGATGCATAATCAGGGAATCCGGTTTCGCAAAAGAAAGCCGTTCGCGTGTTAATCCATATTCATTAAAATAAGCCTGTTCCGAAGGGATGGCGCTTTGTTCCATCCGCTCTTTTTGTAGGCGGAGAGTCATTATAATATCACAATTTTTCAAACCCTCTTCCATGGTTGTAAACTGCGCAATATTTTCTACTGGAAACTTCGCTGGCATAAGGGCAGGCGGCGCAATGATTCGCAAATTTGCGCCCAGACGGGAAAGGAGAAGAATATTTGAGGCCGCAACGCGGCTATGGGAAATGTCGCCGCAAATGGCAATATTCAGATTCTTTATTGTCCCTTTGTGACGACGAATGGCAAGCGCGTCCAGCAGTGCCTGTGTCGGGTGTTCGCGCCAGCTATCGCCCGCATTGATTACCGGACAGTTGACATGCCTTGCGATGAATTGCGGCGCGCCATATTCATGATGACGGACGACCAGAGCATCAGGGCGTACAATGGCTTCAAGCGTATGCAGGGTATCAGGAAGGCTCTCTCCTTTTGTCAGGGAACTGCGATCCAGATCAATATTGATCCAGTCTGCGCCAAGATTTTTTGCCGCCATTTCAAAGGAAACGCGGGTACGTGTGGAGTCTTCAAAAAAAAGAGAAAGGATGCGGCGCCCTTTCAATATTTCGCAGGAATAAGAAGGAATGGAAATTTTGTCTGTATAGGTCTCGGCAAGATCAAGGATTGTCTCAATATCTTCAATTGAAAGTGAATCGATTCCGGTCAGGTGCTTTTGTGTTAAATGTTTCATTTGAAACGAACTATAAAAGAAATGAGCAAGAGCACAAGTTTTTTAGTCATAGCGGGTTAAAACCCCAGAATTTATAGATACCAACCAAGATAAAACCGATAGCAAAGCCGGGGCCTGCCGGAATTTGGAGGTAGGAGAAATCAGGTCTTTTTTTGCTTTTCTTTGCAATTTTCAGAGCAACAAATAAACCGTGAATTAGCCCTGCCATCGCACCTGCGGATATGGCCAGCATGATTGCCTCCGGGCCTAACCAGAGTCCGGCTGCGCCAACAAGTTTGATATCTCCTAGTCCGAGTGCATCCGTTTTGTAAATATGGTTGGCAACGGCACGGATCATGAAAAGTGTCGTAAAACCGATAAATCCTCCCAAAAAAATTTCTTCTACCGAAACAAAACGAGCCAGTGTTGTTAAATGAAAAATAAAACCTAAGGTTGCAAACCCCAAAACCATTTCATTTGGCAATAATCTTGTTTTCAGATCAATGACAGAAAGAGCAACCAGCATGATAAAAGCGCAGCAAAGGCTTGCAAAAGCGATCCAGTCGAGCATCAGGTATCCATCAACATTCGAAGATTAAATTATTTGTACATTACACAGGCCGTGGCTGTAAAACAATGCCAATTGAAGAGCGCTTCTCCGGCATGTGGATAAAAAATGTGGATAGATCTGTGTGTAAATTTTTGATATTCTATTGTCATTGAGGTGTGTAAGGTTTATTCTGTAATTTATATCTCGTGAATCTGTCTGCATGAGAATCATTAATATATTAATCTATATCTTTTCGGATCAGTGAATCCCTATGAATATTAAAAGTTTAATTTTGGTTGTCGAGGATAACGATTTTGTGCGGATGCAGATTATCAGTTATCTCAAAGAAGCCGATTATGATGTTCTTGAAGCTGCCGAGGGATCTGCGGCGCTGGATTACATGGAGTTTAGTCGTAATATCACGCTGGCGATTGTGGATGTCCGTATGGAGCCCGTAAACGGTTTTGAATTTATAAAAACGATTCGCGGTCGTAATATTATGACCCCTGTTATTCTTGTAACGGGAGACCAGACACCGGACTTACTGGAGCGTGCCGGTCAGTGTGGCGTTAGCGCCGTTTTAATGAAGCCTGTGCAAAAAGACCGTTTGCTCAAGACTGTTTCAAAAACGATAGATATTGGCAAGAGGCGTTCGTGATGAAAGTGAATTGGCAATGGCAGGTGAAGACGGTAATTTTCAGGAATCTGAGCCTGTTGTTCGCGGTTCTTTTTATTCTACAAGGCTGCGCTGATGCAACGGTTCCCGGAGCGCGAAATGTCAATATTCCAGCGCCAATGATGGCGGATGCGCGCCCAAGGGCTATAAACGAGCAACCGGATAGTGTGCTGTATTTGCCGCTGGGGCATGATGTTCTGGTGCCGTTTGTGAATAATGGGGAGGGGCTGCCGACCGAGCATGTGGGGCCTTTCGAGTTGCGTTCGGAAACTCTGGCCGGAGCGCTACAGCTTATTCTGGCCGAATATGATCTCTCTCTTGCTTTTGAAACGGAAGAAGGGTTGAATCGCCGGATTACAGTAGCAAATCTTCAGGGGCCTCTCGACGTCGTTGTGGGAAGAGTCTGTTCTCTTGCCGATCTTTATTGTGCATATGAAGAGGGACTTTTGATTGTCAAGGAAACCCAGACATTTACTGTTAAAATCCCGCCAATCAGTCAGGATGTTAATTTTATAAGCAATGTGGCCGCTGGTCTGGCCGCTATTATCGGTACAACACCTGTTATTGACCAGTCCACGAAAACAATTATTTACGAGGCAACGAACCGGACGGCGGAATATGCCCTGCGTTATTTCCAGCGTATGCGCACAAGTACAGCCCTGATTGTTTTTGAAACCTATATCTGGGAAGTCAATCTTGAAACCGGAAATTCAACAGGTGTCCGTTGGGATATGATCGAAACTTTCGGGAAGTTTACCGGAAGTATTGATTTGACAGGGAATGTGGGCGCAGGTTTTACCAATCCGGTTAGTATTGGCTTGCCGACAACCGGTTTTGAAGACGGAGGGCCTTTTAATCCGAATGATATTTTTGATTTTCTTTCCCAGTTTGGTGCGGTGAAAACAATTTCCCAGCCTAAAATTACAGTATTGTCCGGCTCTGAAGCGCGTCTGCGTGTGGCGGATACCGAGAATTTTGTTTCGCAGGTTTCCCAGACCATTGATAATGGGCAGGTTAGTACATCCGTGAATACCAGTAGTGTTGATACAGGCTTTACATTAACGATTGCCAGTAGCTGGGACAATTCAACGGTCTATGCCGATGTTGATATTGCTCTGACCAATGTAACCGCGATTGATAATTTTCCGTTTGCATCCCAGGGTGCCGGAGGGAACGCAACGACGACCACTATTCAACTTCCAAAAACGGCAGAACGTGAATTGACAACGCAGGTTCGCGTTCGCCCGGGAGATTCACTGCTTATTGCCGGGCTGGTGAGTGAAGGGGACAGTTTTGATAAATCAGGACCCGGTTTTACAAAACCTATTATTCCGACCAGCAGGACAGCCGAGACAGATAATCTGGAGCTTGTCTTTTTGTTACGGCCGCGTGTGATTGTTTATACGAGTCCAGAGGATGGTGATTTTTCTAAAGAACCTCAGAAGGGGGGGCGTCAGGGTAATAGTGAAATGTCTCCTCTTGACTATGACTTTGCTCCGTTTGATTTTTCTTCGGAGAATGGTAATGATAACTCTTCTGCGGAAGTTATTTCGTCCGAAATAATTGATCCCGGAAGTTGATTTAAAGGTTTGTTGATTTGATGTCTCTGTGCTTGTTACAATATAAAATGCATGCTGATAAAAATAGTTCTGTTTTTAGCGGGGCAGCGCTTTTTCTTGGTCTGGGGCTCTCTGGGAATATGAAAAAAGTTATTGTTTCCCTCTTTGTATTGGTGACAATTTTTATGGTGTCCACAGCATATGCTCAACCCGCAGGATTTAGCGATCCGGGAGCAAGAGGTGCTGGTGGTGCGGCAGTGGGGGGAGATCTTGCTCCTGTGGAAAAGAATGTGGCGGGGGGTAATATTACGATCGGGGCAACGGCGCAGGTTGTTGTTCTATTCCGGAATGATAGCGGTCGCCCTGTTCAGACGGGCGCAATACAGCTTTATCCTTCTTCAACAGTTTCGGCCAGTGTCGCGCTGAACCAGTGTAGCTCGGAGGAACTTCCAGCCGGCGCAGTTTGTGCTGTAGGGCTTTCAATCAAGGGGTTACAGGCGGGGTCGTGGCGGATAGAAATGTTGATGCGTCATAGCGGCCGTTCGCGTCTTGTAACGGCAACGATGGATGGGCAGGTTGCTGCGGGTGAGGGCTCTGAAAGTAAATTTTTCAGTGATATTGAAGCCATTCCCAATGTTCTTGAGTTTGGTACGCCGAAAACAAGCCAGCCTGTTGTTCGTGCCGTGGTGATGCGTAATATTACATCCGAGCCGATTGACATTAATTCGATTTATATCGAGGCATCGGAGCAGGCAGGTTATTCTCTGCGTACCGATTGTACCCATCTCTCTCCAGGGCAGGCCTGTATTGTTCTCGTGACATGGTCGCCTCTTATGAAAGGGGACACATCCGGTGTTCTGATTGTTGAGCATAGCGGGCCAACAACGGTATCCAGCGTGAATATGACAGGGGAATATTCTCCTGATTCTACAGAGAGTGCCGATGTTTTTCCCGATGCTGTTCCCGGTAAAGGATTACTGGTGTCTTCTCTTGATGAGGTTTCTTTCGGGAATGATGTGAAGTCCGTTTCTGCGATCACGGTTTCTTTGGTTAATGTGGGAGACGCCCCTCTCAAGATCAGGGATATTCGTCTGGCCAGTACGGATAATGGTGGGGTCAGTATTAGTAAGTCCGGATGTCTGACAGATATGATTCTTGAGCCGATTGAAGCCTGTCCTTTGACTTTGGCGTGGTCGCCCGTGCGTGAAGGAGCCATTCTTGATGACATCCAGATATGGCATGATGGGGCGCGGGGGATACTTATTTTACCTGTACGGGGGGTGGCCAGCAAGGCCGTTAGTCAGGATAATAAACCGGTGCGTCTTGCAAGCGGTGGTCTTGTCAGTGCAAGTCTGGGGCAGGAAGAGGCTACAGAAGGAATTGTTTTTGTTCGTGACGAGACAATTGATCCGGCGAGTGTTCTTGACGGTTTTATTGTGACGTCCCATTCTCCAAAAAGATCTATTATTTCAGGTCCCGGCGGTAGCAGAATCGTTTTTAATGGCGAGGAAGTTGTTCTAGGGGGCGTTCTCTGGAATGTGAATATACGTACCAGTGGTGTGGAATTCAGGACAGGAGATGCAAAAGTTTTATTGTTATTCGACAGATCTTTATCTTCTGTTAACCGTGTTCCCTCACAATCGGGAAGTAGCAGTGGCTCCGGTTCCTCTTCCGTGACATCAACCAGTAGCGGAGGCCTGTAACAGAGAGTTATAAGTTATTAAAAGTTCAAGTGTTTCCAGAGTCTGATCCATGACTGATAAAGATTTACCTACAGAAGGTCACTCTTCAAAAGAGGAAGAAAGTCTAACACTGGCGGAGATGGTTCGCCGGGTTAAAGACCGTCGTAAAAAATCAGGGACGCCTCCGGATGGTCTTGAGCGTCGCCAGTGGCATGACCGCCGTAAAGAACGGGCACAGGAAGGCCGTGAACGTTATCTGGACATGGTTCAGAAAGAGCGTGTGATGCTTTTTGGTCAGGGTGTTGCACGTACAACGGATCAGCTTCTTGATATGGCTGGCGCCGGAGGAGCCTCCGAACTCGAGGAAGAAGGTGTCCGCGACCGCGCCACAGGGGATCAGTTGCGCTCTATTCTGCCGGTACAGCTCTGGTTACCGCTGAGTATTCATCTTATTGATCTTCGGGAGGGTGTTTTGCGGGTTGCGCCATTGCATGAACTTAATGACCGCCAGATACAGGCGCTTATGTCTACGGCGCAACGCAGCGGACTGAGTGTAGAAAAAGTAGAAGTCGAAATATGGGATCGTGCCGAGCTTCTTGAAACATTGCGTTCCGTTCATGATCTTTCGGCAGACCGGACGGAAAAAACTCTGGCGCAGTGGCTGGCGGATGTGGATAACGGTCTTTTATTAAATCAGTTCCAGCGCGATATGCTGGCAGAAGCGCTACAGGTTCGTGCCTCCGATATTCATATGTTGCAGGATAATAATGCGGATTCGCCGAACTGGATCAAGTACAGGATTGACGGTGATCTTGTGCCGATGCATCTGTTGCCGCCTGATGCAATGGCACGTTTGACAACTCTTCTGAAACGGGATGCTGGTCTGAATTTCGGGGATAAAACAACACCGAAAGACGGACGTTTCGGCTTTTCCTGGCAGGGACGGAATATTGATGTCCGTGTTGCGGCAGGACCGCAGGCACAGGATGGCGAGAAATTAACGCTCCGTCTTCTTGACCGGGCGGCACTCAAGGGGTTTGATGAGTTGCTTCGTCGTCATGAGGATGTCGGCAATTATCTGGCTAAACTACTGTCACCAGAAATCAAGGGCGGCGGTGGGCTGATCCTTCTTTCCGGTCCGACAGGTTCGGGGAAAACAACGACCCTTTATGCCTGCGTGCAACAGATTGACAGACGGCGGCGGCATGTTTTGACGATTGAAGATCCTATCGAGTATGAATTGCGCTATGCGACACAGTGGCAGGTGCGCCCCGGCATAGAAGGTAGTCAGTTTCCTGATCTGATTCGTGCGGCGATGCGGCATGATCCTGATTATATCGTAATTGGCGAGATGCGGGATGCCGATACAGTGGAGACATCGCTGCGTGCAGCAGAGTCCGGTCATACGGTGATTTCGACCATTCATGCTGATACAGCCTTGCAGACTTTTGAACGCTTGCGCTCTTTAATGCCGCATGAGCGGGAGCGTTCTTCGACCTATACACTGGCGCAACAGGTTAAATGCGTTTTAAACCAGCGCCTTGTGCGGACATTATGTCAGGGTTGCGCTCATAAGGAAAAAGTATCTTCCTATCTGGACGAGCATGAAATCAGGCAGCTTGGTATTGATGAAAATGTGTTCATTCGCCGTCATAATACAAATGGATGTGATTTATGTAATCGGACAGGTGTTGTAGGAAGAACATTACTTCTTGATGCGCTGCTTCTTACCATGGGTCCCAGCGAAAGAAATAATATTTATGAAGCTCTTATGAAGAATGCAAATGATATTACCAGAGAGGAAGGTGTGATTGTTCATAGTCGTCGCGAGGGACTGGTTGATCTGGTGGTCAGTGGTCTGGTTGATCCCAAGGCGGCGCTTTCTCATTTGGAAGATTAAATTATATTATTTTTTTATTGTTAAAGTGAATTAAGGAAGTCTACTGCAATGCAACAATGGGTTGCCGAAATTGCTTATGATACGACATCGGGGCCGCGGAAGGTAACGGAATCTTTTTATCTTCCGACTGCGGAGGATGTCCGGAATATCGTTGCCAAAAACGGTGGTCATGTTTTATCAATCCGTGCCCATGAACGATCCCCTCTGGAGCGTCTTCTTGCACGGTCAACATGGTGGCAGGTTCAGTTATTGCGGGGAATTCAGTTCCGTTCGACGGCATCGTCACCTGGCGTGGCTCTGTGGCGTATTATCCAGGCTGAAACCAATCCCATGCGCCAGAATATTCTGGCGCCGGCGCAGGAAGCTCTGGCACGGGGGATGGGGATTATTGATGCGCTTAAGGCCTTGCGTATTTTCGATCATGGAACGCTGGCTATTCTGGCCGCGAGTGAAAAAGCCAATAAGTTGCAGGAAGGTATTCCGCATGCCATTCATTCGATTACCCAGAAAAGGAAAAATACAAGAGCGATTATGGGGACGATGGCATGGCTGGGTTTTGATGTGATTACTATTGTGCAGTCTTTGTTCTGGGGCAAAGGAATGGTTTTAAACTGGTTTCGTGGTAATGCCCCGACCGAGCCAGAGGAACTTGAGCATTATCTGCGCATTGTCGGTAATCTGGAATTGACATGGAATGTACTGATTGTGATAGCGACGGGCTGTGGTCTTTTTATGACCTGGACAATCTTTTCTTTCTGGATCAATAAGGGCAAAACGGATTGGCCAACAGCGCGTATTGTGCGTAAAATCCCCTTGATTGGCGCTTATTTAAGGGATCTGGGTTTTGCCGATTCGATGATGGCGGCGGCGCGAATGCTGCGCGGACTTGTCCCGATTGGCGATACGCTGAAACAGTCTTCCGAGGCCACAACTGTGCCGGAAGTGTCGGAATACTGGACAGAGTCAAATAAAGAACTGGAGCGTGGTGTTCTGCTGGGGGCGGCGCTTGATCGTAAGCCGCTCAGCCGGAGCGAACGCCTTGAACTCGCGAGCTTGTCTGATCTTGCACAAGTTGCTACAGTATTAGAGTCTGTTGCCGAAATGCGTTCTGCTGCGGCAAAAACAAAACATGCGCTGATTGTCTGGATTGCATTCGGTTTGACCGGTGTGTTTCTGGCTCTCGCGTTTGGTAGTGCCATTTATGCGTTAACGGTCATGAATATGAGCCTTGATAGCATGATGGGTGGTTTAATGTCGGGGGCGATATAGTTTTGACGTTGATATCCAAAGATAAAGAACTCATGAAAAAGAGTGACCGCCCTATGAAAGAGAAGGGCGCAAAAGAACGCAATGCCGGAAAGATAAAGCCCGGTATTGCTGATTATATTGCCGGAGAAGCCGCAAGTTTTGTAGGTGTGCTCACCCCCCATTTGCCGCAGGAGATTGTTGGTGGCTCAATCCCGCAAATTCCGGGAACCGAAGAAGAGGCCGTCTGGAATGCCGCCTCGCAGGCAACAGGAACAGAGCGTGTGCACTATGTGTATAGTATTGAAGGCGGCAGGGTCTGGTATCTGGCAAGTCCTTCCTCGACTCTGGCTTCCAATCCCGATAGCTGGTGTCCGCTGGCGGCAGCATTGCCGGGGAATAGCGAGTACTGGGATCGTGAAACGGTTTATTTGTATGAGCAGGAAGGGATGGCTTCGGCTTTGCGCTGGGATCAGGAAACAGGGCGGATGCAGGTCTTTCTCGGTGCGGCACGGACATTATTGCCGCGTGTCCAGAGTATGGATGCCAATTTCGTAACAATCAACGCGGAAGTCGCCAGACCCATTCCCTGGAAAAACAGGCAGTTGAGAACCGAAAAACTTTCACGGGCGGCCTCTATGGCGCTGCTTTATGCAGGACTGGCGATTAATTTTATGGCCATAATTATTCTGCTATTTCAATATGCTATTACCAATTTTGTGAAGCGGGATCTTGCCTCGGTCAAGGCTGAGACGGAAAAAGTTTCTGTTGATCTGATGTTTAATGCTTTGAACGCTTTGCAAAGTGATTCTGTTAAACACATGGTACGCATTCAGGAGCTTCTGGATTATCTGGCCAGAATTGATGGCACATTGGTAAAATATGAGGTTAATAAAGGGAGTGTGACATGGGAAGCTCTTGTTCCCCAGTCTTTCAGTGATTGTGGGGGCATATTAAAGGGGTGTCAGAAAAACCCCGGTCTGGAAGCGGACGGTCGGGTCAGGATTAAAGGATCAATTTAGTTAAAATTTATGGCTAAGGCATTGATTTATGTTGTTTTAATAAATACAAAGTAGACTTAATACAGGGGATATTATAAACTGGTTTTATCTTTTTACGGTTCCCGCATATTTTCTGGAGGAATTTTTGGATTTCAAGTCTTTTGAATGGCGTAAGTTACAGAAATATTTAAATCCGAACGCCGCGCATGATTTGAATATTTTTCTTGAACGGCTGCCGCAGACAGCAGGGCAGACGGCTTTGGTGGCGGCCGGTATTGCCTGGATGGCGGCGGGGGCGCTTGGCCTGTTTACGGCTATGCAGGTCAAGTCCATGACAGAATTGCGGGCGGAGTTAAAGGAAACCCAGGCCTTGAAACCCGCTGTTCCGGTTCTGAGGGACGTGCCTGTGCCCCAGCAGGATCTGAAATCCTTTACGGATAGTCTGGCGAGAACCTATCCGAATATTGATATCAAACAGCAGGGGGCAAGCATCCAGATTACGGCAGCTTCGACAGCGTTTTTTGGTGTTTTTCGCGAAGCGATCGGTCATGTCCAGAATGGCGGAACGGGATGGCGGGTGTCGGTAGAGCGATTATGTGTTGGCAGAGAGTGTCAGGGTAACAATCTTGGCGCCTTGCTTAAAATTAACAAGGTTTCAGTGGATAAGCCTGCCGGGTAGAGTCTTTAGGTTTATAAATAGTGGTCTAAATCCGCTAGAGTTTCAAAAAGCAGAATGGAGTGACGAAAATGATTTTTAAGAAAGTAAAGGATAAAGTGATGATGGGACGTAAGGGAGAGCGTGGAAACGTGCTGTTTCTCATCTTGATTGCGGTGGCTTTGTTTGCGGCACTGTCTTATGCTGTGACGCAGTCCAGCCGATCGGGTGGTGGTGATGCCAGTAAAGAAACAAATCTTATCGGGAGCGCACAGCTTACACAATATCCGGCAGGTGTAAGAACATCGTTGATTAGAATGATTATTTCAGGAGAGGATCCGACAACACTGGAATTTAATCCGCCTCTTACTTTTAGTGACTGCTCTGGTGCACCAACAACTTATAATCGATGCGTCTTTCATCCTAGCGGTGGTGGTGCAACTTACGCATTGGCTCCTTCTGAAGTTATGGCCGATGGTAACCCGGGAACATGGCTCTTTGTCGGTGATAATGAAATAAATCTTATTGGTCAATACGATGGTGCCGGGGATCCTGACTCTGTAGAAGCGGATATTATTGCTTTACTTCCTGGTATATCGAATAGTATTTGTACAAAGGTTAATGAAGAGCTGGGGATTACAGGTGATATTGATGAAGGAACAGGTACTATACTTTTTGCTTCGGTAAATCAAATGGTCAGTACGAATGCGGACTCTGCGTCAACAGAAATCACGGCGGCCATTGATGGTAGCGGAGGTACAATTGGAGGCGCTGATGCTACGGGTCTTGACGGACAACCTTTTGGTTGCTTTACACAAGATTCAGTAAATTATTACTATCATGTTCTAATCGAGCGCTGATCCCTTGTTTGCACTCTGTTTTTGCTTTTTAATGGACATGGCCTTCTTTAGGGAAGGTCATGTTTTTACTGGCAGGGAGATGGTTTATGAGACAGGCTAAGAAAAATACCGGAAAAAGTGAGCGCGGCAGCGCTCTTGTCTATATCCTGATTGCCATTGCCCTGCTTGCGGCGCTGACGGTTTCTTTTATGAATCCGTCCAGTAACCAGACGACAAGCCAGAATACCTTTAAATCTGTTTCTGAAATCCAGAGCCAGGTCGATTTTGTCCGTAGTGCCATTCAGGAGTGCATCCTCCTCCATCAGACCGGAGATGGTAAGGCCATCGCAGATGGCGCGCAGTTGAACCAGCCTTATCCTTTGATGCCCGATGATGCCTATTTTGCAAATTGTGTGGCCGATCCGGCAGATACCGATAATTTTGTAAGCTTGCTCCGCTGCCCTGGCAATAATCCGGGGCCGGCGGGAGCCGTAACAGAAGGCTGTCATGGCAATATTTTTGGGGGCAATACCGGAAAGTTCATGCCGCCACAGCCCTCTCTTTTTGGTCCCTGGCGTTATTATTCCGGAGATGACGGCGTGTTCTTCTGGATCGAAACCACGGCAACAGATGCTTTTATTGATACGGTGCTGGACAAGCTTGATAGCGAATTCAGCAAGTGCGAAGGGGACAAAATTGTGGCATCAGGCGCGGATGTAGAAATGACCAGTGATATGCCGGGAGATGTTGTCTGTCCTGATGGATCAAAATGTTTCAGGGTCTGGATGAAAACCGATGCTGCCAGTGCGGTATATCAGGAAGCCGGGTGTCCATAAATCAGGGAGAGGGTTTCAATTCTTTTACTGCCAACCGGACACGCGCAAATTCGGCAAGAATTTGCTGAACCAGAATTCCGCAATTATCTTTCTTGATGCCGGAGCTGTCCTGCAGCCTGGAAGCAATCTCGCCCAGTACGTTACAGCAGGCCGATCGTGATCCGCCTTTAAGGCTGTGTGCCGCTTCATATAAATCATGGAAATCATTATTCTCATGAGCTTTTTGAATGCGTTCGATCAAAGGCTGCGTCATATCGACAAACATATGCAACATCTCAATTGTGCCTTCGTCAACCACCCCCATTTGTTCCTTCATGGCTTGTTGGTCGATAGCAGGCGGCAGCCCGTTATCCTGTTTGTTATCTTCCTCTTCTTGTGGTGTGGTTTCTACGGGTATTTCTGTATCATCCAGAAGCCCCCAGCGGATCAGTAAGCGGCGGAACTGGCCAAGAGAGACGGGCTTCAGAAGGCATTCATCAAAACCGTGGTTGAGATAAGTCTGGCGTTGCGCCATTTGTACATCGGCGGTCAGAACAATAACCGGGAAATGCTGATCCTTCTGCTCTTTCTCACGGAGAGCGGCAACGACTTCATATCCGTCTATATCGGGCATATGCAGATCGGTAAAAAGAATGCCGTATTTTCCGGTATCCAGCGCTTTGAGGGCTTGTGTGCCATTTTCTACAAAATCGGCTTCGACACCCAGCTTTTCCAGTTGCCGCCTCAAGACATCGCGTACGCTTTCTGTATCTTCGGCAATGAGAAGACGGGTGGGGCCGTCAGTGTTAATCTGGGAAATCTGGCGTGCGGCATCCTTGACGGCTTCACCAAGACCAAGGCGGGAGGCGGGTTTTGTCAGATATTTAACACCCAATGCGTTAAGGGAATGCTGCAAACCCATATCATCCCGCACTGTGTACATGATAAGCCCCATAAAAGGACGTATTTCCATGATTTCGCGAATCAGATCAAGGCCAAGCCCATCGGGGAGTCCCTGATCAATAATAGCCACATCAAAAGGGCGGCGTTTGGCAAGCTCCAGTCCCTCCTTATAAGTCGGGCAGCTTTCGATTTTTGCGCCCATGGATTCAAGGGAACGTACGATTTCCTTCGCGCCTTGCGGATGATCCTCTACCGATAAAACGGTAAGACCGTCAAGCTTGGGTAGATTGGCTGTCATGGCTTCTGTCCCGACTTCCTGAGTCGGGATCTCGAACCAGAAAACCGAGCCTTTTCCAACAAGGCTGGTAACCCCTATTTTCCCATTCATTAGTTCCACCAGCGCTTTACAGATCGAAAGCCCCAGTCCTGTCCCGCCATATTTCCGTGATGTTGAGTTATCTGCCTGACTAAAAGGTTGAAACAGACGGTTGCGGGCTTCTTCCGTCATGCCAATGCCGGTATCAATAATCTCGAAACGGAGACCTATTCCTTTGGGAGGCGGCGTTATATTTTGAATTTGTGTTGTGACACGAATTGTAACGGTGCCTTTTGCTGTAAATTTAAGCGCATTGCCACATAAATTCATGATAATCTGGCGCAAACGCTTGGGATCACCGATGACGACAAAGGGAACATCTTTTGCGATATCGTCTTTTAACTCAACATTTTTCCCATGAACTTTGACGGCCATGGCCTCGTTAATGCCGTAAACCAGAGTCCGCACAGGAACTTCAAAGCAATCAAGTTCCATTTTGTCCGCATCCATTTTGGCAAAATCAAGAATATCATCCAGAATCTCGAGCAGACCGCTGGCCGAGTTTTTCGCTGTTGTAACCATGGCCATAATATTTTCCGGCGGCTTTTCCTCGCCAATAAGTTCAAGCAAACCATAAACCGATTGCATGGGGGTGCGGATTTCATGGCTCATTGTTGCCAGAAAATTGGATTTCATTTCTGCAGATTCATCAGCAGCACGTGCGGCTTGCTTTAATTCCTTCTCGGTTTTTTTATGCGCGGAAATATCGGTTGCCCAGAGGATGAGAACATTTTCTCCTTCAAAGACTCCTTCCTCTATATGAAGTGCTGCCCAGCGCGGATCTTTTGTCCTGTTTCTGGAAACAGACAGGGTAAGATTATGCGGGGGATGAGGGTTTTGTAATGTTTGGTTAAGAGCGTCCATTTCCTGATCCGGTAACAGAGAGGCTAATTCAAGTCCCGGACAGTTTTGTGCCTGTTGCTCAATGCCCATAATGTGAAGAAAGGATTTGTTGACATATATGATATGGGGAGGCCGTGCATTATATTGTAAGATACAAACACCGACCGGTATGTGATCGTAAAAATTTTTAGCTGACATTATGATTCTTATAAGTAGATAAACAAATGGTTGAAAAGACTAGCATGAAATCATCTTAAAGGCATCATGTTTGGCGAAGGAGAGATTGTATTTTTCAGATGTAATCGTTAGAAACATCAGCAGGTGTATAATTTCCTTGCTCTGAAATTTCTTGTTATGATAAATGGTAGGTGTTGATGGCAAAATATTTTTAAGAAACGGAATGAAAATGCAAAGTGAAGAAATGCAAAGTGAAGAAATGAATACGGAGCCGATTCAAACGACTGCTCTGACAATATATGATCCTTCAATAAACGCTGAATGGTTTACTGAGCCTGAACCGGCAAAAGGAGATCTTGTAAACTCCGTATCCTTTGATGCCGAAGAGTTGAAAGTATTATTCGAACAAAGTACAGCCTTTGAAGAATGGGACAATATTATTAATTTGTCACAATGGGCGCTTCCTCTGGCTTTGACTTATGCTGTTGTAATGCTGATGAATAACCAGCCAGAACTTGCTGGTGCGGGTGGATTGATCATGATTATTTCCGGCGCTGTTGTTGGTGAATGGGCAGAAGGTAAAAGAGATTCCTGTCGTAAAAATGATGTAAAAGTTACCGGGTTATTGCCTTCTCATGAATCAAAGCCAAAGAGTCTTCCGCCGCCTTCTCTGAGCTAGATTTTTTTCTTCTTTTGTTATGTTGTTTTTTAATGATATAAATCCTTATGCTTTTTAAAGGATAGATATATGAAAACACATAGCTTAAAAGAAAAATTGGCAGAAATAATTGGCGTTGAAGAAGATGCTGTATCTTCTATAGGACTTGATGCAGAGATGTTGCAGCCGCTTTTCAATAAAGTGGCGAGTTCCGAAAAGTGGGACTGTATAGCCAGGTTTTCTCTTGTCGCCGCAGCAGTTTCTGTTGTCGGGATTATATCGGATCCTGCAATAATGAATCTGATGTTTCCTGTCGCTGTTTGTTCTTTAGGGGCATTTGGAGGAGCAAATTATAAGAAAGATAAAATGATTAACGAAATCAGGGAAGACGTTAAACCTTTTATGAGTAGACAAGTTTAATATTTTTTATAATCCGAATCGTTGATGAAGACGATAAAGATCATAGACAGTTCTTCTCATGATCTTTATAACAATTCCTATGACTTATAAAATTGCAGTTGTCGGCGCGACGGGGAATGTCGGGCGCGAAATTCTGAATATTCTCGATGAACGCGCCTTTCCGGTGAGCGATATTGTGGCGCTGGCCTCCAGTCGTTCGATCGGACGTGAAGTTTCTTTTGGTGACCGAAATCTTAAAATACAGGATTTAGCCGTCTTTGATTTTAAAAATATTGATATTGTTCTTTCCTCACCTGGCGCAAAAATATCGGCAGAATTTGTTCCTAAGGCGGCAAAAGCGGGGGCTATTGTTATTGATAACAGCAGCCATTTCCGGATGGATCCCGATGTGCCGTTGATTATTCCTGAAGTTAATCCGGAAGCGCTTGCGGGGTATCATAAACGTAATATCATTGCCAACCCGAATTGTTCGACGATCCAGATGGTCATGGCGCTCAAGCCCCTGCATGATTTGGCCATTATAAAACGGGTCGTTGTTTCGACCTACCAGTCTGTGTCCGGTGCGGGTAAGGAAGCAATGGACGAGTTGTTTAACCAGACAAAAGGCATCTATATGAATGCTGAAATGAAAACATCCGAGTTTCCGAAGCAGATCGCTTTTAATGTGATTCCGCAGATTGACGCGTTCATGGATGACCATATGACCCGCGAGGAATGGAAGATGGTTGTGGAAACCAAAAAGATTCTTGGCAGCAATATTAAAGTCTGTGCCAGTTGCGTACGGGTTCCGGTTTTTGTCGGTCATGCAGAAATGGTGAATGTGGAGTTTGAAAATGATATATCGGGAAAAGATGCCATGCGCGCTTTTCGTGATGCTCCGGGTGTAACAGTGATTGATCTGGAGAGCGAAATGGAATATGTCACGCCAGCGGAAGTTCAGGGCGAGGATCATGTTTTTATCTCTCGTGTCCGCGAAGATCCGACTGTCGAAAACGGCCTCAATTTCTGGTGTGTTACAGATAATCTTCGGAAGGGCGCTGCGCTGAATGCGGTGCAGATTGCCGAATTGCTTGTGCAAGATCATCTGGAAAAGGCGGTTTGAGTGGCACTACTGACTTGAATCGTGCACCCCTCATTTTTTTGTAACTATTTCCTGTAGCAGGATGAACTTCTGAAGAGAATAGGAGGTTTGTTATGAACAGGCGCATATTTCTTTTGGGAGCGGGAACATTGGTTCTTGCGCTCCCTTTTATAAAAGGAGCATCAGCAATGGGGTTGTTGGGCAAGGAAAAAAAGCAAAAGTTTTCTTTTCATCTTAGTGATGAAGAGTGGCGTAACAGATTGACAGAGCAGCAATATAATGTTTTGCGCAGGCATGATACGGAGCGCTCTGCCTCGTCTCCTCTGAATGATGAAAAACGAAACGGTTTGTATCGATGTGTGGGGTGTGGCTGGCTCCTGTTTTCCAGTGAGAGTAAGTTTGAATCCGGTACGGGCTGGCCGTCTTTCTGGCAGCCCGCAAATGAAGATTCTGTTGGAACATCAACAGATTATAAAATGATTGTTCCCCGTACAGAAGTTCATTGTGCTAATTGTGGCGGGCATTTAGGGCATGTCTTTAAAGATGGCCCTCCCCCAACGGGATTGCGCTATTGTATGAACGGTGTGGCGATGGTTTTCAATCCCATATGATTAAAAAATATAATTAATAGAGACCGTTAACGGCTTTTTATCTTTTTTACGCTGTAATAGAAGAGGGGCGATGGAAAAAAAGTCATATGATCGAACAGGCAGAAATACGTAAAGATCCCATCTATTTGCTGACAGTCGGCTATTTGCTGGCGCTTTTCATTGTTGCGGCGATGTCTTTATGTATTCATGTCGTGATTGGAAAGGTTGTGGACGAGCAGAATAATCCAGCAGTCTCGATTAGCGCACGTCAGGCACAGATTTCCCAAAAAATTGTTTTTTATGCAATACAATATGCAGAAGATAAAGATCCTGCGTTAAAGATGCAAATGCATGAAGCGATTCAGTTGATGCGTCGATCCCATGAGTCCCTGATTAAAGGAGATAAGGCATTAAACTTACCATTACAATTGTCCGAAAATATCGAAAGACTCTATTTTTCATTGCCCTATAATCTGGATAAAAAGGTGAAAGATTTTCTGCAAAATGCAGAAACTTTTCTGGAGACAGGCTCCGAGAAGATCAATAAACAGAATCCGGAATATATATATCTTGTGAAAGCGGTTAAAGGTTCGCTTTCGACCGCGCTTGATGCGGCAACACTGGAGTATGAGGCGGAAAGCGAGCTGCGTATCGGCAAGCTGCAATCTTATCAGAAGATGGCATTATTTGTCATTTTTGCAACATTGCTTGCCGAGGCATCTTTGATATTCAAGCCACTGGTGACCAGAGTTCATAATTATGCCGAGCGGCTCAAGCGTATGGCTATGACAGACGGGTTGACAGGGATTGATAATAGTCGCTGTTTTATGCAAAAATGTATGAAAGAATTAAAGCGTAGCAGGAGGCATAACCAGCCTTTATGTGTGGCTATTCTTGATCTGGATTATTTCAAGAAGATTAATGATAAATATGGTCATCTGGTTGGTGATGAGGTTTTGCGGGTTTTTGCGCAGATCGTCCATAATAGTATGCGGGTTGAAGACGAGTTTGCGCGGATAGGCGGGGAAGAATTCACTATTTTACTGCCTTGCACAAATCTGGAAGGCGCAAAAATTATTGCCGAAAGAATAAGAAATATTATTTCCAGCACGCCAATCTGCTATGACGCAGGAAAAGAGATTTATATTACGGCCAGTATTGGTGTTGCAGAAGTTGATCCGCGCATTTCCGATTTTGATGTTGCGATGAATGCCGCTGATAAAGCTCTTTATCAGGCCAAGGAAAATGGTAGAAATCAGGTGGTGTATAGTAACTCCTATATTTCTGAAAATAATAATATTGTGAAATTGGAGCAAGGGAAAAGGGGATAGTTTTTTCTGCTCAAAATGATGGGTTATAAAATACTATGTCTTGCTTTATGAAAATAAATGTCGTAATGTTTTATTTATGAAACCAGTCAATCAAAATACGGAATTTAATCCTGAAGGGCTGCATCCTTCTTCTGTCTTTCATGGAGGGGAAGGGCTTTCGCCGCACTATCTTAATTGCACAGCGCACCCTCATGATCTGCGTCCATCTGTTGATATAACACTCAAAGCTATTGATGATCGTCTGGCCGAATTACCGGAGGATAAGGTTCTTGTTGTGCTGATTGGAGAAATTCATTCTTTTCCTGCTCATAGAGTTTATCAGCAATTGCTGGCCTCTCGTCTGCTGGCCCGTGGCGAGAATTTTGCGATGGCTATGGAGCTTCCACATAACTCTTGGTCGATTACGACAGAGAGAATAATGAATGTAAAAGATTCGAACAAGAGGCTTCCGCCAGATCTTTACTATAACTGTGGACAGTATGACACTGACGGGCATGGTGCTTTAAGTGCGTTTCTGGCGTGGGAAAGCACTTCATTATCTCCTGTTTCCAAAGAAAATCTAATAGCTTTTTGTTATCATAATAATATAAAAACTGTGTTTAATGATGCTGCTTTTATAAACGGCGCGTTAGACCTGCGGGATTCTTTTACGATGGAAGCGATAACAGACTATGATTGCGACGTAAAAGATATCGGGAAAGATTGTGAGAAGAGTGTTGCTATCCGTAATCTTGTTATGGCGAAGCATGGTCTGGATTATGCGTCTAAAAAAGGCGTGCGAGTCCTGTTGCAATCTGCAGGTCTTTTTCATATTTTTGGTCTGATGACGGCGAATTCCGATTATATGGTTGAAGAAAATTCTTATAAAGATTCTCTTTGCCCTGCCTATCGTCGCGCAGGGGCAGAAGTTCTTCCTGTTTTTACGACTTTGCCTTCTCACAAATGTGGTATAAACCGGATTCCTGAGGAATCTTATCCAGAGTTACAAAAAAGCGTTATTCTGGAAGGCATTAATGAGAGGTCTTATAATATGAGAAAACGCTCTCATCGTCTGTCCCGCTTATGGGGTGGAGAGAAAAGCTTTGTAAGGAAATTGCAGAAGACATCGGGTCGTGAGCTGGAATTTCATGATGTTACAAAAAATAATGGCTATTATCATAGCTGTGATAAACATCATAGAACCGAAATCCTGAAAGCCTATGAGTCCGCCAAGCCGTAACGGAAAAAAGGGTTTATATCTTTTTTTTGGAACTCTATAAATTTATCATTTCCAATTGGATAATCTGTGCCTATGATAAGGGCATGTCTGATGCAAAGAAAATAAATCCTCGTCCGCTTTCCCCGCATTTGCAGGTTTATCGTCCGCAATTAACCTCTGTAATGTCGATTCTGCACCGTGCCACGGGTTTTTCGATGGCGGTTGGCACGATGATGATTGTCTGGATGCTGGTGGCGGCGGCAAGCGGAGTGGAGGCTTATGACACCTTTCAATGGTTTGTTGGTACAGTCATCGGAAAATTGATGATTTTTGGCTGGTCGGCAGCGGCTTTTTATCATCTTTGCAATGGTGTCCGGCATTTATTCTGGGATATGGGGTATCTGTTTAAAATCGAGAATGCCTATAAAGCGGGGTATCTGGTGCTGGCGGCGGCAGCGTTATTGCTGGCTTTGTTCTGGTGGCTGCTTTGTGGAGGGGCTGCATGAAGCTGAAATGGGAAGATGACGGCACGTTTAAATCACCGCTGGCGCGTGCGCGTGGTCTGGGCGCAGCGCATATGGGAGTTACGCACTGGTGGCATCAGCGTTTAACGGCGGTCGCCAATATCCCATTGATGCTCTGGCTTGTCTGGTCGGTCTTGCAGATGCAGGGCTGGTCTTACGAGATCTTTACGGCATGGCTGGCGCAGCCTGTGAATGCGATTTTGATGATTCTGTCGCTTTTATCTGTTTTTTACCACGCCGCGCTGGGATCGCAGGTGATAGCAGAGGATTATATCCATCATGAAGGTTTGAAAATTTTTAAACTGATTGGCATGAGGCTGTTTTTTATTGGCGCGGCTGTGGCCAGTATTTTCTCTGTTTTGAAAATCGCGTTTGCGGGATAGGAGTCGTCGGGATGGCTTCGCTAGGCAAATTATCAGTTTTACCCGTTTAAATTAGAATGTGATCATGATGGATAACAGTGAAAATCAAAGAAGCAGCCGGAATGATTTTAACCGTTCGGGAGGGGCTTCCGGTTTTGCGGCATATAGCTCAATTTATACGGCAACGACAGGCTTGTCTGGCGCGATATTTTCTTCGGGAATGTATGCCAATAGTGCCATGGCCGATCAGTTCTGGCTTGCCATGGCATCGTTATGTGCGCTCAGTGTCGCGGGGAGTGTTTATAAAATCCATCAGGATCACTGTGCAGAATCACAAAAATCATCAGAACCGCTTGCGGTTCGGAAATGAGGATAATTAATGACAACGGCTTATGAAATTATTGACCATGAATATGATGTTGTTGTTGTTGGCGCAGGGGGTGCTGGGCTGCGAGCCGGATTTGGCTGTGCAGAAAAAGGATTGCGCACGGCACTGATTTCCAAGGTTTTCCCTACGCGTTCCCATACTGTTGCGGCGCAGGGCGGCATTAGTGCCGCGCTGGGGAATATGGGCGAGGATGACTGGCGCTTTCATTTTTATGACACGATCAAAGGCTCGGACTGGCTGGGAGATCAGGATGCGATCGAATATATGTGCAAGGAAGCCATTCCTGCCGTGATTGAACTGGAGCATTACGGCGTCCCGTTTTCACGGACGGCTGAGGGGAAAATATATCAACGTGCTTTTGGCGGCATGACCACCCATTATGGCACAGGAACGGCACAGCGTACCTGCGCGGCGGCGGATCGTACCGGTCATGCCATGCTTCATACATTGTATTCGCAGGCGTTGAAGCATAGAGCCGAGTTTTTTATTGAATATTTTGCGCTTGATCTGATGATGGATGAAGAGGGCATTTGCCGGGGTGTGATGGCGTGGAATCTGGAGGACGGCACGATCCACCGTTTCCGCGCCCATCAGGTTATTCTGGCGACAGGTGGTTATGGACGGGCTTATTTCTCCTGTACTTCCGCACATACCTGTACGGGCGATGGCGGAGGGATGGTGCTGCGGGCGGGATTGGCATTGCAGGATATGGAGTTTGTGCAGTTTCATCCCACAGGCATTTATGGCGCGGGCTGTCTGATTACTGAAGGGGTGCGCGGTGAGGGCGGCTATCTGACCAATTCGGAAGGCGAGCGCTTTATGGAGCGTTATGCGCCGAGTGCCAAAGATCTGGCAAGCCGCGATGTGGTGTCACGTTCGATGACGATTGAAATCCGTGAAGGGCGCGGTGTGGGTGAGGAAAAAGATCATATTCATCTGCATCTGGAGCATCTTGATCCTGATATTATTCATTCGCGCCTGCCCGGGATTGCCGAAAGTGCACGGATTTTTGCCGGTGTTGATGTGACGCGTGCACCAATTCCCGTGCTGCCGACCGTTCATTACAATATGGGAGGCATTCCCACGAATTATAAAACCGAAGTGCTGAACCCGACCAAAAAAGACCCTCATCAGATTGTCCCCGGCTTGATGGCTATTGGCGAGGCGGCTTGCGTGTCGGTGCATGGGGCAAACCGTTTGGGCTCGAACTCGCTTCTGGATCTGGTGGTGTTTGGACGTGCGGCTGCTATTCGTGCCGCAGAGACTGTGACGGCAGGCGCGCCACATAAGGTGTTGAAAGCGGATGATAATGGTGCCAAAGCTCTGGCACGTCTGGATAAATTCCGTTATGCCGGGGGTGCGATTCCAACGGCAAAATTACGGCTGGAAATGCAAAAATCCATGCAGAACCATGCTGCCGTGTTCCGTACCGGGGAAACGCTGGATGAAGGCTGCAAGCTTGTCGATCAGGCTTTTGCAAAACGCGAAGATATAGGCGTGACCGATCGTTCGATGATTTTTAATACCGATCTTGTCGAAACGCTGGAGCTTGATAATCTGCTGTATCAGGCTGTTGCGACAATCCATTCTGCGGCAAACCGTCCTGAATCGCGGGGTGCCCATGCGCGGGAAGATTACCCGAACCGCGATGATAAAGACTGGCTCAAACATTCGACTGTTCGTGTGAATGAAAAGGGCGCTGTAACACTGGGAAATCGGCCTGTGAATTTGAAAACCCTGACGGCAGAAGTCGAGGCCGTGCCGCCAAAAGAGCGGGTTTATTAACTATTTTTCTTGTGCTTTTCTCGAAAATATCATAAAAAATAAGAGAATTGAAACTTTCGGAAAGAAAGGGTCTTGTTTTGTTTGTGTTCCCTTCTAAATAAGGAATGAGTATTGTAAATGAGTATTCAGGATAGAAAAAATCTGACACCCTACTGGCGTAAAATGATGGCGGATGCCCTGAAATTTATTAGAAATGATATCCGTAAAATAAAACGGGAAACGGTTGATCCTGATTTTTGTCTTTTACCGGAGGATAAGCAGAGGATGGAATTAAAAGGGCTTCATCTGGAAGCTCTTGAAAAGAATAAAAACTGTATAAGGGCAGGAGGCACAAAAGGTGTTTTACGGGCTTTGGATACTGTCTGGTGCCATGACCCATTCCTTGTTTTTAAAAAGGGTTAAAAATAGTTCTTGTTATTTTATGGAAAAAATATGATAATAATAAAAATTATAAAAACAGGGAGAAAACTATGAATAAAAAACACCCCATCGGCGCAACGACAATCAATGGTCTGGAGGACTATCTCCGTAAAACAGGCGGCGGCAGGGATCCGGAAGAAAATGAAAATGTTCTTTCTCCTTTGTGGAAACGCTGGGCAAAAAGCCTTATTCAGGAAAAACAGCAGATGCTGGAGCGTTTAAATAGTCTGGAGCCGGACGTCAGATTATGTCTTCAGATTAATACGCTCAAACAGACTTTTGAAAAAGTATCACAAAGTGGTCAGGCGGCTTACCAGACTGTACGGGAGCTTAGCCCAGTGCTCAACCATCCGCTTGTAAAGCCTTTTGTCCCAGCATAAAAAGTAAAAATGCTCTTCCTTTTTCGGGGATAGTCTTCTATTCTGGGATACTGTTATTTCCAATGAGGGGCGCTCTTTCATGGCAACGTTCACACTGCCAAAAAATTCAAAAGTTGTAAAAGGCAAACGGCATGATGCTGCGGCAAAAGAGGCCAGCCGCAAAAGAACATTCAGTATTTATCGCTGGAGTCCCGATACGGATGACAATCCGCGTATGGACGAGTATGTTATTGATCTGGATAAGTGCGGTCCCATGGTGCTGGACGCGGTGATCTATATCAAGAACGAGATTGACAGCACCCTGACCTTCCGTCGTTCCTGCCGCGAGGGAATTTGTGGTTCGTGTGCGATGAATATTGATGGTACAAATACGCTGGCCTGTACCAAAGCGATTGAGGATGTCAAAGGCGATGTCAAAATCACACCGCTGCCGCATATGAATGTGGTCAAGGATCTTGTCCCCGATCAGACTCATGCGATAGCGCAATATGAATCCATTGAGCCATGGATGAAGGCGGATTCTCCGCCGCCCACACGCGAGCGGTTGCAAAGTCCCGAAGATGCCGATGCCCTGAACGGTCATGACGGGAAGGGGCCGGCGGGTTGTATTTTGTGTTTTTGCTGTTCGACGGCGTGTCCGAGTTACTGGTGGAACGGCGACCGTTTTATGGGACCTGCCGTTTTGATGCAGGCGCATCGCTGGATAGCGGATTCGCGTGATGAAGCCACGGGAGAGCGGCTTGACCAGCTCGAAGATCCTTTCAAACTCTATCGCTGTCATACGATTATGAATTGCACGAAGACCTGTCCGAAGGGGCTTAATCCCGCCAAATCTATTGCCGAGATCAAAAAACTGATGATCGCAAGGCGCTGATATTTGACTTTATTTCAGCAATATGTAATTGTTAGCCGTTTTAGACATAAACGGAGATCGAAAATGAGTGTGATTTCCCACGAAATCATTGATAACTGGAAAAAACAATATGACGGGAATAATCCTTTATGGGCTAAATACCCGCAAATTGGCCGCGATAAGGCAGATTATATAAAAACGCTTGTTGAACGTGACAGGCCAATTCTTCATCAAATCTGTTTGCAGGATACTGTGCCTGCGCAAGGAAGAAAACCTGTTTATCTGGCAACCTGCGGTGCGCCGCTTGCCGGAAAATCCACAACTTTGGAGCAGATTATGGCGGTAGATTCTGAACGATACGGAAATATGGCTAAAATCGACCCGGATCGCTGGGGGATGGCGCTTATGGCCAATACATATCAGGATTATTTAATGGGTGCAGGGATGATTGCAGACGCGGAAAATTATGAGCAGGCGCAGGAGCGTGCCTATGACATCGCCCGTCCGGGGTCGAATTATTTAACGCTTGAAATGCTGAATGAGGCTGCAGAGCGTAAACTTGATATTGCGCATGGCACAACGATGACAAGCCCGCATATTAACACGTTGCTTTCAACAATAAAGGCGCAGGGCTACGAAATTGATCTGTTACTTTGCAGTGCTGAAGATGACATGCGAGCCGATGCGCAGCAATACAGGGCAAATGTACAAGGTTATTATCAGTCAACACCGGAAGATGTAAAAAGCAAAGGCATTGTTTTTCCGCAAAGAATGCAAACCTATTTTGTTATGGCAGATAATCTCTCCATCTTCTGGAGAGAGGGTGTGACAGAGAATGCGATTAAAGCCGCAACATATTCAAACGGACAAAAAACGGTTCATAATGAAAAAGCCTATGAAAATTTTGTCAATAAATATGAAGCTGACCGCTACACGCTTGCATATCCGGAACAGGGTGAAGCCCTTTATTTATGTCCTTTTTCAAGAATTGAGCAGGCTTATAGCGCCAGACATACAAATACTCATACAAGCCCCGGCGGTCTATTCTTGCCGAGTATAAAATAGCTGGCATTCTTCACTCCGGGACAAGCGGTTTTCCGGCAAAAGGGTCAAAGTTTATGGTGGTGGTGCAGTCGGCGCTGGCCATCTGGATGTAATTATTGAAGGAGATGACCAGCCTTTGTTCACAGACTGATTTTCCTTCAATAGGAACCATTTCTATTTCCTCCGGTTTTTCAGGATCTTTTGGAACGGCCATTTTGCCTTTTTCTGTAATAATACTGGTGAAGGTTGCGCCCTTGCCGTTTCCTTTTATTTTAAGATTTTGAATATCAATGGAGGCGCGGTAGTCCTCCAGCATATGGCGGCCTTTTACCACGGTGTCGATATAATGGGTTTTGTCCAGTCTGATCTCATTATCCTGTGCCGGATAGCCGGGGATTTCGTAGTGCATACGGCTTTTGAACTCTCCTTTTTCTGCAATATGATTATCAAAATAATCAATCACATCCTGATCCGACATCGAGGCGCGCTGCCCTGTCGAGACATCACTGGTTTCTTTTAAAAAACTACGGATATTTTCATCATTCAGAACGCTGATAAAATCAGGACGCGGGTCGCTTTCTGCCTGCGCCGGAGCAGAAGATAAACAAGCAGAATGCAAGAGTATGAATAGAGCGCCGATCCAGAAAATCTTCTTTTTCTTTTGGTTCATGTGTACTCCCTAGAAATCGCTATTTATAAAATCAATATTGGTACTACAGACGGCTTCCGCCATTTGAATGATGCTTTCTTCGCTCAGGACAAGTTTTTGTTCGCAATAGGACGTTCCTGTGACCGGAAAAAATTGTGTTTCCCCAAAATTATCTTCTATGGGAATGACGCCCCTTTCATGGCTTGTTGTTGTCACCCTTGCACTTTTTCCATTATCGGCGATTTGGATATAGTCAATTTTGACAGCCGCTTCATGCCGCGTGAAAGCTTTCATACCCTGTAGAGTATTACTGATGAAATGCAGTTTGTCCAATTCCAGTATACGTTCCCCGGATTCTGAAATATCGGGCATGTTATAATCAATGGTACTGGAAAACCTGCTGTCATTGGCAATATGCGCCATGAGATAGCTTGTAACCTCAAAAGAATCCATATCTTTACGGATGCCGCCGGAAATTTCTGTGATATCGTTTACAAATTTTTCAATATGCGGGGTGGTGAGGGTGCTGATCGCCTCTTCTGATTTTTTCAGAAAAGTTGCCGATAGAATAATGGCAATAATGATATTAAAAGTGGCCAGCCCTAAAAGCTCTAAACTCTTCCCCAAATGGTCATTGCCCCCGTTTTTAACGCGTCAATACTGGATTTACCGTCTCTGATTATTATGCCTGTAAAAGGTAAATGTTTTTATAAATATGTAAAATAAATTAAGTGTTATATTACAGGTATTTATATATGTTTTATAAGGGAGGAACAACCGGATCACAGGATTGTGTACAATTGTATGACTGAAAATCAAAAATATCAGGATGCGGGATGTATTTTAAGGGTTCTGGCCGCCATCATCAAGCCCGATATCAAGCGCCGTCACACTATGGGTCAAAGCGCCAATGGATATAATATCGACACCAGTTTCCGCGATGGCACGGACGGTTTGCAATGTGACATTACCGGATGCTTCGGCCAGAGCGCGGCCATCAATCATCTGAACTGCTTCCCGTAAGTGATCCGGCTTCATATTATCCAGCAGAACGGCATCAATTTTATGGGCAAGGGCTTCTTCAAGCTGGTCAAGCGTGTCAATTTCAATCTCGATCTTGACCATATGTCCGGTATGAAGTCGGGCGCGCTGGATGGCTCGAGCCACGCCGCCGGCAAGGGCGATATGGTTGTCCTTGATTAAAAGACCATCATCAAGGCCAAAACGGTGATTTTTACCGCCTCCCGCACGAACGGCATATTTCTGCACAGCGCGCAGACCGGGCAGGGTTTTACGGGTGCAGGCGATGGTGGCTTTTGTCCCTCTGATTTCTTGCACATAATTTTGTGTGAGTGTTGCAATCCCGCATAAATGGCTGATGAAATTCAGGGCGGTACGCTCGGCGCCCAGAATGGATTGTGCTGCCCCTTCAATGGTCAGAATTTCCCTGTTTTTAGAAAGGACGCAACCATCTTCAAGATGTCTGGTGATTTTCAGTTCCGGATCGAAAATCCTGAATGTGGCGGCGGCAATATCAATTCCCGCAAGACAGCCATCCTCCCGTGCTCTCATAACCATTTTTCCGCGCTGGCCTTCCGGAATAAGCGCCTGTGTCGTACTATCATGGCCGTGACCAAGATCTTCCAGCAAGGCACGGCGGACAAGATCGTCAATGATGATCTGTGGTAACTTCATAAGGCTTTGCTCCTTTTTGCAGGTAATATATAAAGAGCAGATGACAAATACCAGCAAGAACATGCAAACGGTACTAAAAGGACAGAAACGCTCGATTGTTGCGTGGTGCGTTTATGATTGGGGGAATTCGGCGTTTAGTACCGTGATTATCACCTTTGTCTTTAGTGTCTATTTTGCGCGGGGCATTGTCGGTGATGCAATTCAGGGAAGCGCGCTATGGAGCTATGCCATTGCGGCGTCCGGTTTTGTGATTGCCATTCTGGGGCCGTTGCTGGGCGCGGTGGCGGATCATTACGGGGCTCGTAAGCGCTGGCTTGCGGTGTTTGGCATGGTTTGTGTTCTGGCAACGGCTTTGCTTTGGCTGGGGCTGCCGGATGCTTCATCGGCGCATATTGTTTTGATCCTCTCCCTTGTTGTTCTGGCGAATATCGGTTTTGAACTCAGTCTTGTTTTCAGCAATGCCATACTGCCGCATATTGCGCCAAATGCCATGCTGGGGCGTATTTCCGGATGGTCGTGGGGGCTGGGATATATCGGAGGACTGTTCTGTCTGGCTTTGGCATTATTCGGACTTGTCGGGATGGGAGATCATGCGCCGTGGCTGGCACTGCCGCGTGAACATTCAGAACATGTCCGTGCCAGCGCCCTGTTGACATCGTTATGGTATTTTCTGTTTATGCTGCCACTTTTGCTGTTTACGCATGATAGTGCAAAAAGCGGTTTAAGTCTGCGCAGCAGTCTTGGCAGAGGAATAACGCAGCTCAAGCAATCTTTGCATGATGTGCGGCATCACGGACATCTGGTACGGTTTCTGATTGCCAGTGCGCTGTATCGGGACGGGCTGAATACTTTGTTTGCCGTGGGGGGACTTTATGCCGCCGGAACATTCGGTATGGATTTTCAGGAAATCCTGATTTTTGCGATTGGTCTGAATGTCGCTGCCGGTCTGGGGGCGGGAGGATTTGCGTTTCTGGATGATCATTTCGGATCAAAATCAACGATTTTGACAGCGCTGGCAGGCCTGATTGCGCTTGGCGGTATTATTATATTTATCCATGATAAAATAGTTTTTATGGGGCTTGCCATGGCGCTGGGAATTTTCATCGGCCCCGCGCAGGCGGCAAGCCGGACATTAGCCGCACGGCTTGCCCCGCCGGAGATGGAGGGGCAGACTTACGGGCTTTATGCCTTTACGGGAAAATCTATTGCTTTTTTAGGTCCTCTTGCCTTTGGCACGGCAACCTTTATCTTTGATAGCCAGAGAGCGGGCATTGCAACAATCCTGCTATTCTGGATTGCCGGAATGGTTTTACTGTTAAAAGTCAGGGAGCAGAAAGCATGAATATCCTTCAAAAACCGTCAGAGCATTATAATGACCGTCAAAACGGGGCAAAGCCTTCTTATATTATCCTTCATTATACGGAAACACGGACATTGCAGGAGGCCGAGGGTTACTTTCTCGGGTGCAGGGAACATCCCGGCGGCGGACGGGTCAGTACCCATTACATGATTGATGAAGATGGCACGATAATCCAGTATGTGAATGAGAGGCATCGTGCCTGGCATGCGGGTGTATCCTATTGGGCGGGGAATGACGATATGAACGTGCGCGCAGTAGGTATTGAACTGGTCAATCCGGGACGAAAATACGGTTACAGGGCTTTTCCGGCGCGGCAGATGGAAGCGCTGGTAAGGCTTTGTAAGGATATTATGGCACGGAACGGGATTGCCGCCTCCCGTGTTCTGGGGCATTCCGATGTTGCGCCGTCACGAAAGTCCGATCCGGGAGAGCTGTTTGACTGGGAAATGATGGCTGGCGCCGGCATTGGTGTGTTTCCGAAACCGGAAGCCGAAGACCGTAAAGTCGCTGGTGATTATCTTCGTGATGAACAGTTTCTGAAGGAAGCCTTCATTAAAATTGGATATGATCCAAAAGCCGCTTTGCCGGAACTCATACTGGCTTTTCAGCGTCATTATTACCGCGAAGCGTTCGGGGATCAGGATAATACCCTTCCCGGGCGCATGAATGAAGCGGCGGCGGCACGGCTGCATTGGCTGGTGCGGAATAGGACTGATCTGTAAATTGTTTAAAACTTGAAAATCTTTTCTGAATACATCATATTACCGTCATCAGAAGGCTGGATGGCCGCTCGTTTTCTATTGATAGGGGGCGGGAGGAAAGTCCGGGCTTCACGAAAACACGGCGCCGGGTAACGCCCGGGCAGGGTGACCTGACGGAAAGTGCAACAGAGAGCAGACTACCTTCTTTCGGGAAGGCAAAGGTGAAAGGGTGCGGTAAGAGCGCACCGCGTTTCTGGCAACAGGAACGGCATGGTAAACCCCGCCGGAAGCAAGACCAAATAGGAGCCGCATATGGTGGTGTTTTCCTGCCGCGGCTCGGGTAGGTTGCTAGAGGTGTCCGGTAACGGACATCCCAGATGAATGGTCATCATTCCCGCAAGGGATTACAGAACCCGGCTTACAGGCCTTCTGATATTTTTTTATTGCCTTGTCTAATCCGCTGCCATGGCCGTTAAATTGCCGGAAGCATAAGCGGCACAATGCTGGATAAGCTGCTCAATGTTGCTTTTCAAGAGACTGTATTTTCTGGATTTTTTGTTTTTATTCTCATCCCAGTAGAGGCCTTTATTGATTTCGATCTGGAGGGAGTGACAGCCTCTGGCGGGGTCGGCATAGCGGCGTACCAGCTCCAGCCCGCGATAGGGATTATTGATGGCCACCCTGTAACCAAGGCCTTTAAGAAAATCGCGCAGGGAATGAGTAAAATCAAGGGCGCAGCTTGTGCCATCGCGGTCGCCAAGGACAAAATCCGGTGATATGGCAAAAGAGGCGCCGGAAAGCCCCATTTTGTTGCTATATTGCGGCATGGAGTGACAGTTAATGTGCCAGACCTGTCCGAAATTATAATGCATCTCCCTGATGATTGTCTCAAGCTGTCTGTGGTAAGGTTTGTAATAAGTTTCAATGCGTTGCGTTATTTCATTCAGACTTAGTCTGCGGTCATAAACCGGGGTACCGGGTCTGACAATCCGGCGGATCAGGCCAATGCCGGCGTGGGAGCGTGCTGTCGGATTGATCTGGCAGGGCGTAAACTTGTCATCCAGTAATTCGGGATCAATATCATCTGCCGCACGATTGACATCAATATAGGTGCGCGGAAACAAGGCGCATAATAACGTACCGCCATACTCCGGCACGCAGCCGAACAAGTCATCCACATAGTTATCCTCGGCCTTTTCCAGTATGTCAAAAGGGCAGGAAAAGCAAAAATCCTCCGGATACTCCCGCCCGCTATGTGGCGAGTCAAAAATAAGGGGCAGCGGACTCTTGGAAGCATTTAAAGAAAGAATTTTTGGCATTATGGTTTTTATTGTTGACATATTCTTTACATTTTGATAGTTTTTCAAATATTGAGAAATATATAGATGAAAGAGGATCGTATGACAAAGAGCAATCAATGTAAATTATTCAATCAATTAGTAGAAAATAAGATATCTGAAGCAACATTTTCTGTTTCGTTACCTTTGCAAGAAGTAGAAGACGCATATAAGGAATTATCCAGTTGGGGTGCCGATGAAAAGGGGAACGCTTTTTTTTACGAAGTTTTCCATTCAGAAAAAACTGATAGAGGCTCTTCTGTAAAAGATACCTATCTTGTGGGTTGGTATGGCGCGGAAGATAGAAAGGAAAAGGTTCCTCATATTGTTTTGGTACTGAAAATCATTTACTGTGCATGTCATGCGAATGTGAAGTAAAAAGTAGTGTGAAGGCAACTGATGAGCTTCTAGTAAAATATCAAAATGATAGATATGGAGACTTTTTTATTCATCGGGACTCCGTTCTTGATGAGGTATTTAAATTCATGGATAAAAACATGACAGCACATCCTCGTTATAAAGAAGCAGATATTAAGGCTCAAAATAAAATTCCGGAATATTTAAAAAAATCTTTGGATTTTCAAAATCGGATCTCATTTCCATAGTGTTTAATCTGGTGCCGGGTAAGAGGGTCTTGCTTTATAATTTGAAGTCCTCTCATTTTTATTGAATGATAAAAAACCTTGTTTCCATTTGGTTTTATATTACGATCACTTTCATTGAGTAATGAAGGAAATAAATATCATGCACGATATAAAAGCCATCAGGGAAAATCCTGAACGATTTGATAAAAACTGGGCGCGGCGCAAGCTGGGGAAGCAGACGGACAGTATCCTGCAAATGGATGAGGAACGCCGTGCGGTGCAGACGCAGCTACAGGACTTGCAGAATGAGCGCAATATGGTTTCCAGAGAGATCGGTCAGATCAAGCGCGATGGGGGGGAGAGCGCGGCGCTGGAAGAAAAGGTTCTGGCGATGAAAGCGGAGATGGCATCTCTTGATATTCGCGAAAAAACACTGGCAGAAAGCCTGAACCAGCATCTGGCGGGATTGCCGAACCAGCTTGCGGATGATGTGCCGGATGGCGCGGACGAGAGCGCGAATAAGGAAATCCGTCAATGGGGGACGCCCAATAGAGTAAAAACGCCGGAGCATTTTGAAATTGGCGAAAAACTGGGCATGATGGATTTTGAAACGGCAGCAAAGATGTCCGGTTCCCGCTTTGTTTTTTTGTGTCGGGGGCTGGCGCGGATGGAACGGGCGCTGGTACAGTTCTTTCTGGACACCCATACCGGAGAGCATGGTTACCGCGAGATTTCTCCGCCCTTGCTGGTGCGCGATAATGCACTTTACGGAACGGGTCAATTACCCAAATTTGCCGAAGATCTTTTCCGTACCACAACGGAGCACTGGCTGATTCCAACGGCTGAAGTCTCCCTGACCAATATGGTCGCGGGGGATATTCTGGAAGAAGAAAGTCTGCCGCGCCGTTATACCGCTTTCACACCGTGTTTCCGTTCCGAGGCAGGAGCGGCAGGTAAGGATACACGCGGTATGATCCGCCAGCACCAGTTTTATAAAGTCGAAATGGTCAGTATTGCTCATCCCGGTCAAAGCGCGGAAGAGCATGAACGTATGACGGGATGCGCCGAAGCGGTTCTCAAAAAACTGGAATTGCCGTTCCGCACTATGGTTTTATGCAGCGGGGATACGGGGTTTGGCGCAATGAAAACCTATGACATCGAAGTCTGGCTTCCGGGGCAGCAGGCTTATCGCGAGATTTCAAGCTGCTCGAATTGCGGGGATTTTCAGGCACGGCGCATGAATTCCCGTTTCCGCAGAAAAGGCGAGAAAGAGACGCATTTTCTCCATACCCTGAATGGTTCCGGCGTGGCCGTGGGACGGGCGTTGATTGCGGTGATGGAGAATTATTACGACCCTGCCGATGGTGGTGTATTTGTTCCTGAGGCTCTGAAACCGTATATGGGGGGGCTTGGGAAGATTGTCGGTGATTTATCATTATAGTTTTTTTGACAGATGGAAAGAATAAGGTGAAAGTTCTAAGTGAAGTGTGACACTAAGAGATAATTGACGTTAGCGCATGAATACGGAGATGTAAACAAGCCGCCTGATTAGGCAGCTTGTTTACATTAATTTTCGTTTGTCAGTGATCTCTAATTGTCACAGCAAAATAATTTTCATATCCCGCATATTGCTGAACAACATCTTTAAAATGCGATGAATGCGACAACCAATAAAAATCAGGAACGAAAATTGTTACGTCACCAGATAGAATATAAAAATGAGATATCGTAAAAAAATGTAAGAATGACATTTTTTCGTATCCTGATTTTTCTATATCTTCCCATTTTACAAAAGAACAACTTATATCATACAAACCGTTTTGGGCGCATATTCCGTCTTTATATATTGAAATTGGGGTAAGTTTTAGAAGGAAATAACAGAATAATGCCGAAATCAAAACAGGTAATAAAATAAACAGTAAAAAGCTATCATCCAAAGACAAATCATTTATCGAAATAGCACTTCCAGGGCGAGTACCGATTAAACCAGTCCAAAGCATGAGAATAAATAAAACAGGAAAGATTATAAAAAATAATTTCCAAAAGCTAAGATAAAATTTTTCAATTAAGTCTTCTTTCTTCATAATAAAATTATATGTGTTTTAAGCATATGTTTCAAACACATCTTTGTAACGTTGGCTTTACCGAGATTACGTTCAAACATCATCAAATCGGCTTCCCATTGGCCAGTTTTACTTAAGAAAAAAATTTCCGAATCAAAAATAACTCAATAATGCCAAGCGTAGGAGAAGTCGTACTTCAAAATAGAATCCACCACTGAAATATTTTTAGAAAAATAACAGCGATTACGGCACAGCCGGCTAGTGAACCCATAAAGCATAGAGGTGGTCCCAGAAAATCGGACATGTTGCTAAGGTGGAATTCTGACATTAAAACGAAAGGGATCTACCGATATGACAAA
>PFTR01000105.1 GCA_002789675.1 Alphaproteobacteria bacterium CG_4_9_14_3_um_filter_47_13
CATACCAAATCCATAAGAAAACAGCTTATGTGCTCTATCCAAGACCTCTTCAAAATTGAATCATTTTATGTGACGTAGGCTATATGTCCGCATCAAGTACCGAGCGAAAATTGTGAATCTGGATTACACATAGCCTCATGGTTGCCCACTTGTTGCTTGTATTATGTCTCGCGTCAATTAACTTGATCGCCGTATCCGACGAAGCCAGACACTTCAAATATCACTCATCGCCATCGTCACCATCTTCTTCTTTGATTGCGACCTCTTCCAAGGCCTGCCCTTTTCGGTCTAACAACTCCCACAGGTCAGAATAGAAAAAGTGGTCGATGGTCTTAATGTGCTGTGAAAGCAACGCATCCTCAACCATGTTTGGACGAATGTCGCAGTAATACACACCATCCAATGGATTCAGCTTAACCGTGTATGCCTTGAAATGTCCAGGCAAGAACGTGGCGCTCACACCGTATTCATTTTCACGTTTCGTTTTCTTGCGCTGTACGTCATTCAAGAAAATTGCGATATGCGGAAGCGCCGTATCAGTAAGGCGGTTATAAAGAAATTTATCCATAAAGACTTTATCAATTCGGTCTTTACTTGAGGTTTTGACAGAGCCAATTATTTTCAGCTCGTCATATTTGCTCAATAACAAATCATGCTGGTAGCTGGATTTGAAAAGCTCAGCTCCATCTACGTCTCTGACCGGAATCTGCATCGTTCCTGAAACACAATCCACATTAAGCGAAACAATCAACAGCCGAATAAGCCGCTCGAATAAATCTCCATTAACCTTTCTGGCTTGATTCGATTTTCCAGCGGCAAGGCCATCAAGCGCGGCACCAACAGATTGTTGAAGCGTGTAGATTGTGCGGATCAGATTTTCGCGTAGGTCGCCGGATGGTCGTTGACCATCGCGCAACGTCTCAAGCGTTATGCGGAATTGCTGCGCAGCCTGCGTAAAACCTTCCGCGTCATACATCAGCCTTGAATTTAGTGGGCGCGTAATATTGAAGCTGCCTTCTTGCTTATACTGAAAAAACTGGTAGTGGCTTTCGTTTTGCGAAATGATGCACGCCTGTAATCCTGTATCTACGTATTCTAAGTAACGAGCGCAAAAATCAATGTAATGTTCGACGGTATGAAACCGTCCTTTGTCTGTGGCATGGTTAATCAAATCGGAAAGATTCATCGGATAGATTCCCTCCGTTCTGCTGTTCTTCGATCATGCGCTATCCATTCGTCCTTCGTCATGTGTCGAACGCGCTCAAGCCTTTGTATTGCCCACTGGTTGTACTGAGAATCAAGGTCGCAAGCCATCCATTGCCGGTTAAGCTGTTCCGCCACAACCGCCGTTGTTCCAGATCCGGAAAATGGGTCAATCACCAAGTCACCTTCGTTTGAGGATGCCAAAACAAACTTGCGTACCAGTTCTTCTGGCTTTTGCGTAGGGTGTGGCGTTTTTTCACCCATGCCATTGCAGGTAGTCGGAATATCGAAAACATCCTTTGGCTTCGCGCCTTTAGGATGCGGCGTCCAATTGTCACGCTGCTTGTTTGCGCCTTTCCCATAAGCACTAGATTCTGCTTGCGGATGAGATGGGTATTTAAGCGTATGCGCCCCATACGGAGTGCGAACATCGTCAATATTCAGCCTAGCAGCGTCAGATTTTCTGAAGTGGATGATGCTCTCATGTGAACGTCCCCACTCACTGCCTAGGTTGGCTTTGTTTTTGTAATGCCAAATCAGCCAACGACAATGCTTAAAATACTTTGAAGCTGGGTGTTTCAGGTCGGCGAGGATTTCAGAAAATCCACATACATACAGTGACCCTGTAGGTTTCAAAACGCGAGAAGCCTGTTTGATCCAGTTGATTGACCATTCAATGTATTTTTCTTGACTCTCAAAGTTATCCCAATCAGCCTTTTTGATGTTGTATGGCGGATCAGCAAAAACAAGATCAACACTGGCATCATTGAGTGATTCAAGCCAGTCAAATGAATTGCCTTGATACAAACGCCCATTGGGATGCTCATATTGGAGTTGGAAGCCTTCTGTTACCGGCTCAAGATTTCGTTCCTTTTCAATAGAACAATCCTCAATTGGCGTAACAACTAAACCAAGGTCAGTATCCTCGCTATTCCGCAGTGTTTCCATTGTTCTGTCCATAACATCTCCTTTACTCATCATTACCATAACCTTAGTGAATCACGAATCAAACCATAATGATAGCGGGTACTAGGGAAAAATATAGCTCGTAAAATTGTAATTTGAAATCTTATGTTTCAAATTACAAAAAGTGTTTATGTATATTTCATGGCAAATAAATATTATAAACACGGCTAAGGGGATGATCCACAAATCCTGCTGACCCGTTCATATTCTTCGAGGCTGTCAACCAGACTTTGGCGGCGCTGCATTTCCTGATCCAGCAGCAATTGCTGCGAATCTACAGCGGCCTGAATATGGGCGACCAGACGTTTTTGTACGGATGGTAGCTCGGACTCATTATAAGGCCCCATCGCGCCGACACTATCCACAGACTGTTTCACTGCGGTGCCGATCGCCAGCGCATACTGGTTCATAACCGCACGGTCGGTTTCAACATGCCTGATTTCATGCTCAAGAATAGCCTGACGGCAGGTTTTATTTTTTTCGTGTTCCCGCGCAATATAAATCTTCGGGTTTAGCTCTATCGTTACGGTAATGGCATTATACCACATACAACCCGTTCTGCGGTCCGGCGAAATCATTGTCCCCCACTCCACCGCTGTACGGATCACAGGGCGATCGTGACGCAGGCCGCCGGTTGTGACATCAACCCCTGCCGCATAGGGGTTAACCGTATCGTTTTTCATTTTTCCGAGATCTGCCGAGGATAGGGAAAACTCATAGGCAATCGGGGCAGAAACAGGGTTAATATTGATTTTTGGCGGTTGCGGCACAATGCATTGCGCCGTATTTCCCGCCAATATCAAAAGCCCCGCTGCTGTAACAAGATCCAGTCCAAACATGACTCTTCTATCATGCCATATTTTAGTTAACAGTACCTTGCCATTATGCTAGAAACTCTTATAGGCACACAACAATATGAAAGTATTTACTTTATGATTTTTCTCGGACAAATCTTTCTTTTCGCACTGGAAGTCTATTTCTGGATCATTATCGTCAGTGTTGTTCTTAGCTGGCTGATTGCTTTTGATGTTGTGAATATCCGCAATCAGAAGGCCGCAAAGCTGATTGCGCTGCTTGAAAAAGCAACCGAACCTGTTTACAGACCTCTCCGGAAGATTATTCCCTCTATCGGCGGCATTGATATCAGCCCGATTATTGTGATTTTCGGCATTTATCTGGCCAAAGACATTATCATCCGGCTTATGTTCTAGAAAATGACCAGCGCAATGAATAAAAATCCGCAGACACACATCATTGATGGAAAAAGCATTGCCGCCAGACTAAGGGAAACCCTTGCCGAAGAAATCACACGCCGGAATCTGACTCCCGGCCTTGCCGTCATCCTTGTCGGTGATGATCCGGCCAGCCATGTCTATGTCCGCAACAAAATGACCGCTTGCGAGAAAACAGGCATCAAAAGCTTTGAACATCGCCTCGGACAGGACAGTCGAAAAGAGGATATTGCCGCGCTTATCACTGCGCTGAATAATGACAGTCAGGTACATGGTATCCTGTTGCAGCTTCCCCTGCCGCCCGCTCTGGCCATGGTTCAGGACGCGCTGATCCAGATGATTGCCCCGCACAAGGATGTTGACGGACTGACCGTCACCAATGCCGGAAAACTCATTCTGGGGATGCCGGACGGGATGGTTCCCTGCACGCCACAGGGGAGTCTTTTACTGATTAAAGAGATACAAAAAGACTTGACCGGATGCCATGCCGTTATTATTGGCCGCTCCAGTCTCTTCGGGAAACCGATGGGGCAGTTGCTGCTGGCCGAAAATTGCACGGTCACGCAATGCCACTCCAAAACCCGTGACCTCCCTTCTTTGTGTCGTCAGGCCGATATTCTGGTCGTCGCAGTCGGTCGCCCCCATATGGTCAAAGGCGACTGGATCAAACCGGGCGCGATTGTCATTGATGTCGGCATTAACCGCACCCCCGAAGGCACGCTTGTCGGCGATGTCGATTTTGACGAAGCCGTTAAAACAGCCGCCGCCATCACCCCCGTCCCCGGCGGCGTCGGCCCGATGACCATTGCCTGTTTACTGCGTAATACGGTGCGGGCGGCGGGAGAACTTTAACATCTCGCAATCTGTCCCCGCGAAGGCTTGGGCTCGCAATGAAGTCTTTCTCTTGACTAACCATAACCCACTATGTATTGTTCACAACAGTTAAAGCGAAGGGGATAAAAATGGCAAAAAATGGTGTCGCAATTGTAACCGGGGGAACGCGTGGAATCGGGCTTGAGATATCAAGAGAGTTGATGGAAGCTGGAAATCTTGTCGCTGCCGTTTATTTCGGGAATAATGAAGCCGCAATCTGCTTTAACAAAGAGGCTGGCAAGAGAGGCAAAGCTTATAAATTCGATGTTGCCAATTTTAATGCCTGTGCGCGTGGCATTACAGAAATTGAAAATGAATTGGGAGAGATTAATGTGCTGGTAAATAATGCGGGTATTACACGCGATGGTTTACTGCATAAAATGCCGGAAGAGAACTGGCATAGTGTGATCGAAACAAACCTTACTTCCTGTTACAATATGTGCCGTTTAATTGTACCAAAAATGCGAGAGCGTAATTACGGACGCATTATCAATATAGGATCTATTAACGGCCTAAAGGGGCAGTTCGGGCAAGTCAATTATGCTGCAGCCAAGGCCGGCATGATCGGCTTTACAAAGGCGCTGGCGCTGGAGAACGCGGCCAAAGGCATTACCGTGAATATTGTCTGTCCCGGTTATATTGAAACCGATATGACATCCCGGATGAAGCCGGAAGTTCTGGACTCAATTATACGGCAAATTCCCGTAGCACGCATGGGGAAGCCACAGGAGGTAGCCAGCATTGTATCTTTTCTAGCCTCGGAGAAAGCCGCCTTCATTACAGGATCAACTATTTCAGTCAATGGCGGTCAATATCTGGCTTAATCCAGACATTGTATCCGCTGTCTGAAATTCTGCTGGTGAGATGTGCGGCGTGATTGTCGGTGCGGGAGACGATCCGGAGATCGTTGCCATTGACCAAAAAGCTTGCGCCGCGCCCATTGTGGGAGGAAACCGTCTGCACTGGGTTCATGAATGCCGTCTTCCATGATGATCTGATGCGTCTGGGAGTTAAAGAGATCGATATGAAATTTCTTCAAGAGATTCTCCTGATTGTGCAGTGCACATGTTCAGGCAGTGCACAGCATTAAAAAGGCAAAAGGAAAAATCTTGTAAACTATAAATGATTAGATTAGATATTTTCCTTTTAAAAACAATTTGTGACAAGAGAGGTAAAAAGGGATAATGACAAATTCTTCTCGAAAGTCCTTTAACTCGGCAGGTACAGCACTAAATAAACTTTTCCCTCTTACGATTGAAACGCCGCGTTTAATTATACGGGAAATTACATCAGGCGATAAGAATTCTTTTCGCTCTATCATTAATCACCCTGGTTTTTATTATTATTGTTTTGATGGAACAGAAGAAAAACTGGATAATTTTATTAAGCTCTCTCAAAAAACACAGAAGATTAATCCTTTAAAAAATCTGAGGGATGATTTTATGTTGGCTGTGGTTTTGAAAGACACAAAGGAGCTTATCGGACATGCCGCGCTCTTAAATATTACGGAATATAAATTACCAATTCAGGGGATTGACTATGAGGCTGCTTATTTTATTGATGTAAATCAAAGGGGAAAAGGATACGGCCCCGAAGCACTTATTAATATGATGCATTATGGCTTTTGTCAGCTTGATTTGCCAGGATATGGTTCAATGCAGGAACTCGATAATCTTACAGCCATTAATCTGGCAGAAAAGGTGCTGGGGTTTAAAAAAGTTGATGAGTGTATGGGCGCAACAACGCAGGGCATAAAAAAACATCAGGTATGTATTGTAACGCCAGATGATTTTTATACATTGCGGAAAAAAGATAAACGCCCCTATATTTTGCCCCATCTGATGCCTGAAAATTTAAACACAATGAAACCTGTTATGTAAGATAATAAATACAAAAGGATACCTGATATGATTCATCAATATTTAAGCCAACCTGTTTCGAAGATATTAGAGCAATATAAAAAAGGAACGCTTTCTCCGGTAGATGTCGTGAAAGCATCCTGCGATCAGATTGAAAAGTATCAACCCTTATTAAACCCTTTTATTGTTATCGCTGAAAAAGATGAATTATTAAAGCAGGCGGAAGAGTCTGAAATACGCTGGAGCAAAGGAGAGCCTGAAGGGATGATTGACGGCATTCCGGTTACCATTAAAGATGATTGTGATATTGCCGGATGGCCGATGAGAGAAGGCTCTTTAACAACATCAGAAAAACCAGCTTTAGTTGATGGCCCCCAACCACAAAGATTACGCGAAGCAGGCGCTATTTTTCTTGGAAAAACAAATATGCCTGAATTTGGTCATAAAAGTGCGACGGACAGTAAATTAAATGGAACGACACGGAATCCCTGGAACCCTGAATATACAACAGGTGGATCCTCGGGAGGAGAAGCGATTGCTGCTGCAACAGGTATGGGCTATTTCCATCTTGGCAGTGATGGTGGAGGGTCAATCCGTATTCCTGCCTGTTACTGTGGTACATATGGTATCAAGCCTACAACGGGTCTTGTTCCCGAAATGCCCCCTGGTCCTTTCTCAGGCATTGCAACATCAGGCCCCTTGACGCGTTATGTCGAGGATGCTGCCATGATGCTGGATATTATTTCCCGGCCTGATTTGCGCGACTGGTTTACAGTGCCGTATGAAGAGAGAAATTTTTATAAAAACCTGAATAACACACCAAAAGGATTACGTATTGCTTATGCGCGCACTGTAAATAATGCGCCTGTTGATTCCGATGTTGCACGTCATGTTGATAGCGCTGTTAAAAAAATGCAGTCTATGGGAACAGTCGAAGAAATTACACTTGATATTCCTGATCTGGTAGAAAACTGGAATGCGCATTGGATGACTATCGCAAACTGGATTGAGCATAAGATGGAGGATTCAAAACGCCCGCTGCTTGAGCGGTATTTTCGTGAATGGGCGCTGCGCGGCACAAAAATGGATTTATATGATCTTGTTGATGCGCAGCTTGCGCGGGCAAAAATTGGAATCTATATGAATATGCTATTAGATAAATATGATATTCTTGTTCTTCCAACGATGGATACAACGGCATATACGGTTGAGCAAGGAATAAATGCCGGAATCGATGGAAAACTGCAAGCTTACAATAATCATATTCCATTTACATTTATAGCGAATTTGAGTAAACAACCGGCAGCTTCTGTTCCTTGCGGTTTAGGCGACAATGGCCTGCCTGTAGGCATTCAGATTATGGCTGGTCTTTTAAAAGATGGGCTTGTGCTGAATGTTTCTCATGTTTTGCAGCAAGAGTTAGGATTTCAGGACTGGATGATTTCTCAAATGCAAAAGCAAGATACTGTGCGTAAATCGGCCTAGGTTCTTATTTTGGTAATCATCCCTTAAATTAAGGGTCTTTTGACGTAGAATTTTCTAATATCCAGTAGGAAAGAAGAATTTACGATGAAGAAGAATAAATTCACAGAAAGCCGGATTGCCAAAATCTTGAAGCAGGCAGAGAATGGTGTTCCTGACATCGTAATCTCCTTTCTTCTGTTTTATACACGGCAAGGTGTCTGCTTTTATAGGAGCTATTCACTCTTTCCCCCGCTAATATAGTCACTTGCATTAAGAATGACTATACATTCCCCCGACATATGTGGATAAAAAATATATATAGTTTACCGCTGGTTGACCGGGGGTGAGGTTATTCTTTAGCCTGAAGGGATGCAAGAATCGCTGGTGAAAAAGTTTTTTTGCCACATCCTTCAGGAGAAAAGTTGCAATGAAAGCCGTCCGTTTTATCAGAAAATCTTTGCTGACAGGTGTTTGTGTCGGCCTTTTGACGGGATGTGCGTGGCTTGAAAGCTGGCCGGGGGCAACGGACTCCAGGGCAGATAACAAAAAAGCGGCCTCTCCGGCGGCAGAGGTTAAAACGGCACAGACGCAGACACAGGAGAATCAATGGCTCCCTCCCGGAAGTGACGGGACGGAACTTCTTCAGGTGCAGGGCGCAAAAGGCATTGCAATAGATCCGGCATCAATGGACAGGATCACCCGTCTTGAGAAGGCGGTCGAGCAGATGAGCAATGATATCAAACTAATGATGCCCGCACTGGCCAGAATGGCCGAGGCGCAGGGCGATCTCCAGAAATCCCTGACAATGATCGAACCGGCAGCTGGCATCAATATGGGACAGGCGGGACAGCAACCCGCTCCCTTGACTCCTGTCCTTGCAAAGACGCAGCCTGCTTCTTATGAACAGAAGCAGGAAGCAAGGAAGCCGGAAGTGCCTGTATCCATAGAGATTCCGGCTCCCGTACAACAGAATAACCAGACAGCAGCGCTTGCAACGCAAACCGGAAATGGCGGCGCGTTTGTAACGAATGTCCGTTTTGGCGAACATGCAGATAAAACCCGTCTTATGCTGGACACCAGCAATAAAGTCGCTTTCAGCTATGATCTGGACAATAATGAGAATATCCTGATGGTGAGTTTGCCCAATACCGGCTGGACAGGGTTGCAACAGATGAATGTAGGAAATTCTCCGGTCGTGTCTTCCTATCATGTTGTGCCGGATAACGCAGGCGGACAGCAGCTTGTGATACAGCTCAAGCATGCGGTGCGGGTTCTTTGGGCGCAGGCGCTGACACCGGGTGGACCGCAGGGACACCGGATTGTCTTTGATCTTGCCGCCATATAACGATAACAATCTTTTTACAGAAAAATATAATGAAGGATTCCTGTTTTATCATGCGTAGAACAAAGGAATAATAGATATAAATTATCTAAAACCGGAAAAAATCAAAAGGAAGAATCAAAATGGGAAAAATATCAGCATTATTAATGGCAGGATTTTTACTGGGCAGTGTCTTTTTTGCGCCAGCGGCAAAAGCCACAACAACGAATACAATGCCTCTTGTGCAATTTGAAAAGACACTTAGTGAATTTCTACCGGTTTCGGAGGAAAAAAAATCCCATGGCAAGAGCGATGAAAAAAATGAGACCGCCAAAGGTCAGGAAACACATAAGGAAAAATGGGCCGATAAGCGGCAGCACATGAAGGAACGCATTGAAAATCTACCGCCGGAAGAACGTGCCGAAACCCTAAAAAAAATGGAAGAGATGAAAGCAAGACGGGAAGCGGTGCGTGAAGAATTGAGAAAACTTCCGCCAGAAGAACGGGAAACCCGTATGAAAGAGCTGCGCGACGAGTTTCATGAAAAACGGGATGAGCGCCACGAAGAATTTCGTGAAAAGTTCAAAGCACGCTGGGACAGTGCTTCGGAAGAAGAGCGTAATGAATTCTGTGCCAATGCCCGTGTACGGTGCGCATCAAATGATGACCATGCCTGCGAATTTGCTAAAAAATCATGCTCTCCTAAAGAATAGGGAAGAAAGCATGAATGTGCAGAAAATGCCCTTGCCGGATCAGATTACAGACGAGGAACTGATGGCCGCAATTGCCAAAGGTGACCGCGAGTCATTCAGGGTTCTGGCCGAACGTTATATGAAGCTTCTTTACTCTGTCGCGTTCCGGATGTTTCCGCAGCGTGCCGATGCCGAAGATGTTGTGCAGGAAGTTCTGCTACGGCTCTGGAATAAAGCGCATCTGTGGAAGGAGGGCACAGGGGCAACGGTCAGTACATGGCTTTATCGACTGGCCTATAATTTATGTATCGACCAAAAGCGCAAGTCCCGATACAAAACGGTTGAACTGGACGAAGCCCATCCGGATGAAGGAAAAACGGCAGACAGAAAAATGCAGGATAAACAAAGGAGCGCTATCGTTCGGGCCGCGTTGCAGAAATTACCGGAACGGCAACGGGCGGCGCTGGTGCTCTGTCACTATCAGGGGCTTAGCAATGCGCAGGCCGCAGATATTATGGGCGTTACCGTAAAGGCCATAGAAGGTCTTCTGGTCAGGGCGCGGCAGGCTTTGCAACAGGATTTAAAGAAATTCAGGGAGGTGTTATAAAATGAAAATAGCACAATTTAAAAAAATGCTGCTTGTCCACGGCGCAGATTTAAGCCGCTGGGAAGATCCGGCAGCAGCAAGAACATTGATAGAATCATCGGTGCAAGTACGGATTCTATATCAGGAAGCACAAAAATTTGACGGGGTTCTGGATGATTTTAAAACGGACATGCCAGATTTAGACTTGATGCTGGATGATGTTATGGCTCGAATAACAACCCAACCTCAAACAATGTATCGCCTTGAGTCACAGAAGAAAAGAACAGGCATTTCCAAACCTGTATTCTGGGGCGGAATCTCTGCTGTAGCGGCGATGGTTCTTTTATTGATGACTGTAGAGCCTTCCTCCTTTTCTATTTCTCCGTCACAGACAACAACACTGGCGATGAAAATGAATAATGATACAGGCGATGACAATATTGTTCTGGCAGAACTGGATCGCCTTGCAGAAGAGGAAGTGGCGTATCGTGAAGTGATTTCCCTGTGGGAAATGGCCGAAGCAAAAACACAGGACAGTGAACAGGAGATAGAAAAATTTCTTGATGAGATTTTATCTATAACGCCTGAGGAAGACCATGTCACGCCGGATGAAATGGAGATATGGCGGCTCTTTCTTGAAAGACAGGATATCCGGGAATTATAGAAGAGAGGATTTATCCGGATGTTCAAGCCATTCGAGTTCATTTTACAAATCTTGACATTCTTCTGGAAATACCATAAGGTTCTTTTTTAGAACTAGAAAAGGTCTCTTATGATGCAACATGACATTCCAGTGAAGCGCTGGGTCGCGGGCATTCTTAGCGCTCTTGTTTTTTCCGGCGCAACGGGAACAGCCTTGGGACATGATTCTGCGGAAAATCAGAATGTCCCTCCACAAACAGTATCTGTCACGGAGAATACTGCATCACAGCAGAATATTCGTGAAACACGGACCATGACCCTGCCGAATGGGCTTGATGTTTTGTTAATCCATGAACCCAATGCCGATTATAGTGCTGCCTCTATTGCCGTGGGAGTAGGCACTCTTAATGATCCGCCGGATATGCCCGGACTTGCCCATTACACAGAACATATGCTTTTTTTAGGAACAGAGAAATTTCCCGAGACAGGATCTTATGATTCTTTTCTGACTGCCCATGGTGGCTATAACAATGCCTATACGACTTCTGACGAGACAAATTACCACTTCCAGATTCAGCATAATGCCTTTGAGGGGGCTCTGGATCGTTTTAGCGACTTTTTTAAAGCGCCGCTTTTCAATACATCCTATGCGGCAAGTGAAGTCAAAAATATTGATGAAGAATTTAATAGAAATCTGAGAAATGATTATCGACGTTCCTCTTATATCAAAAGGTTACTTTCAAAGCCGGATCATCCTCTTGCTTCATTTGGAACCGGAAACAAGAACACATTAGGTGGCGGCTATAATCAGGATGCCTTGCAGGATTTCTTTAATCATTATTATTCTGCTAAAAATATGAAACTGGCGATGATTTCAAATCTTTCTCTGGATAAGCAGGAAGCTCTGGCTAAAAAGCATTTTAGCGGCGTTCCCGGTTTTGATGTTGAGCCCCCCGCTATGGATTCCGATTATCGCCCTTCTTTAGAAAATAAATATCGTCTACTTGAAATTGAGGCCATAAACGATACGAAAGAAATGACGCTAAGTTTTCCCACAATCCATCTTGATGACTACAAAAAAAGTGCTCCGGGCGATATATTAAGCAGTATTTTAGGGTATGAAGGAAAAGGATCCCTGCTTTCAAAACTGAAACAGGAAGGGCTGGCTAAAGAGCTTTATGCAGGTGCCTCTTCCTACCATCAGGATCTTCATGAAATGTCAATCAGGATGGCTCTGACATCAAAAGGAATGAAGGAACAGGATCGAATTCTTGAACTTGTATTTTCCTATATTGAGATGCTCAAAGAACAACATGTTCAGGACTATAGCTTTAAAGAAAAAAAAGCGCTTTACGAGATCTCGCATCGCTGGCAAGCACCAAGGGAAGGTAATGACTATATAGCAGCGCTATCTTCTTTGATGCTGAATTATGATCCTGATGATGTTTTAACGACACCGTTTCTGATTTCCGATTATGAGCCGGCAGCGTATCAGAAACTTCTCGAGACTCTTACTCCGGAAAACATGCTTGTTACAATTCTCGCGCAGAGATTAAAAACAGATAAAACAGCACCCTATTACGGTACAGAATATGCCATCACCGAAATTGGCGGTGTAGCATTTGAAAAATTAAAAAATCCTCCAAAAGCGCAGGATGAAAATATGACATATCCTGCTGAAAATCCTTTTGTTCCCTATCATTTGAAACTGCAGCCACAAGACACAGAAACATCATGGCATCAAAACCGGATTCATCCTGTCATAAGCAATGATACAGCAGTGATCCAGTCGCAATTCGATACAAAATTTAATATACCACGCGTGAATATGTCTCTATGGATTGAAACACCGCGCACTTCTGATTCAGTTCGGAGTTATATTCTATCCCGATTATTGGATAATTGTATTTCCGAGAGTCTGAATGAGCAGGCCTACCCTATGCTTGCGGCTGGAACGAATTATAATATCCAGATAGAGCACGAAGCTGTTCGGGTTGATTTTGGAGGCTATACGAAGAATCTGGATAAGCTTGTAACTCTGGTCGCAAAGAACATGACGGCCTGTCATATAGATGATGCTACTTTCGAGAATCTTAAAAATAATATGCGGAATAATATATTAAACAGTCAGCAGGAAAATGCTCTGGATAGAACAGAATATTTTTCCGAACATTTATTCGAGTCTCTCTATAGCGATGAAGACAAAATCAATACCCTTCAAAAAGCAACGCTTGCGGATGTGCAGGAATTTGCTTTGAAACTATTCGAAAATGCCCGCATTACGGGGACAGCTTACGGCAACTGGAATGATAAAGATGTCCGATACGCGGCGAATAGCTTCATCAAGCAACTGAAAGCAAAACCGCTTCCGAAAAATGATAAGAGCGACCCTAAAACAGAGTATCTTATGGCGGGAGAGGATATTATTTTTTCTACGCGTGTTCCTGATAATAATAATGCCCTTCTTTATATGATCGAGGCAGGGCACGCTTCGCGGGAAAATAGAGCGGCCTTGACCTTACTCAATTCTATTGTTTCAAGTGATTTTTATACACAGCTTCGTACCAATCAGCAGCTCGGTTACACTGTTTATAGTAACCCAAAAAGAAATGGAGATTACCTGTTCCTGCAATTTAATATCCGATCACGCTATGATCCTTCTTATGTGCAGGACGCTGTTCAGAAATGGATCAAAACCGCTCTACCGCTCATAAACAGATTAACGGATCAGGATTTTGAAATTTATAAAGAAACTCTTGCCAGAAAATATGAAGAAAGCGAAGACTCTATAAAAGGACAAAATGACCGGATTTTTGCTCTTACTGTATTCCAAAGAGGTGATTTTGAATTTCACTCCAAAATGGCTGCAATTATTAGAAATTTAACACGGCAGGATATAAACGATCTGGCCACGAAGCTTTTCGAAGATTCCAGCACGCCAACATTGTCTATCCAGATTCGTGCCAATGACAACCATCAGGAACCTCCGAAGGGTGCTTATAAAACGATTGAAGATTTTAAAAATCGCTTTGCTATCCCGGGAGTTTAGGCATTATTCCAAGATTCCGGCTTCAATTTTGCGCGTAATTGTCGTATGACTCTTTCTATGGCACAAACCGCAGCGCAGCTTGTTGAACCGGATATCAGAACTGTCGAGGAATTTCTCGCCGACGGGCATACACCGATGATGGCGCAATACCATTCGATTAAAGCACGCTATCCTGATTGCCTGCTCTTTTACCGGATGGGGGATTTTTTCGAGCTTTTCTTTGATGATGCGGTGACGGCATCTACCGTGCTTGATATTACCCTGACAAAACGTGGGAAAACACAGGACACCGCTATTCCTATGGCGGGCGTACCGTTTCATTCTTACGAACCCTATCTGGCCAAACTGATCCGTGCCGGATACAAAGTCGGGATTTGCGAGCAGACCGAAACACCGGACGAGGCCAAAAAGCGCGGCGCAAAACTCGTAAACCGCGACGTCATCCGCATTGTCACCCAAGGGACACTGACCGAAGAAAATCTTCTGGAGGCGCGGGATAATAACTATCTGGCTGCCGTGGTTGAAATTGGCGGCCAGATGGGAATGGCGTGGCTGGAACTTTCAACCGGAGAATTTCTGGTGCAGCCTGTCAAAGTCGACCAGCTCGGTGCGGCGCTCGAGCGGATACAGGCGCGGGAGATTCTTGTTCCATCGAGTTTTACAGAGAAAACCGAAATCTATCATCATCTGGCACTGGTGCAGGATCTTCTGACCCTGCAGCCGCCGAGTCTGTTTGACAGCCAGAATGCACAAAAACGTCTTGAAACTGTATTCGGCGTGGGAACACTGGATTCCTTTGGCGGCTTTTCCCGCGCAGAAGTTGCTGCCGCCGGCGCACTGATTGATTACATAGAGCGAACACAAATTGGCAGGATGCCCTATCTGGAACGGCCACGGCAACTGGCCTGCGGCGCGATCATGGAAATTGATGCGGCAACACGCCGGAATTTGGAGCTAACGCGCACCTTGTCCGGTGAAAAACGCGGAAGCTTATTATCCTGTATTGACCGTACGGTGAGTGCTGCCGGCGCACGCCTTTTGCAATCACGTCTTGCGGCACCTCTTACAGACGAAATCCGGATTAAAGAGCGCCTGACCCAGACTGCCTTTTTTACCGAAGAGCCTCAGGGGCGTAAAAACCTTCGTATTCTCCTCGCGGAAACACCGGACATGGAACGTGCGCTGGGTCGTTTAAGTGTCGGACGTGGCGGGCCACGCGATCTGGGAGCGTTGCGCAGTGGATTGAAACAGGCGGAAGAAATCGGGATGCAGCTTGCCAATATTGCGCCGCTTGCCGCTTTTGCAAAAGATCTTCGGCAATCTTCCGACATACAGACATTGGCTGACGAACTGGCGGCTTCCCTAAAAGACGAGCTTCCGGTTCTGGAGCGCGAGGGCGGTTTTATTCGCGCCGGATACCATCAGCAACTTGATAATCTTCGTTTGATGCGGGACGAGAGCCGCCGCCTGATTGCCAGTTTGCAGGGTAAATATAAAGAGACAACAGGAATTGAAACTTTAAAAATCAGCAGTAATAATGTTCTAGGATTTTTTATAGAAGTTCCTTCCAGACGGGCAGATGGTCTTATTGTTCGCAAAAATGAAAACCAGCCTGCGGATAATCCGTTCATCCATCGCCAGACAACAGCAAGTGCCGTGCGTTTTACAACACCGGAACTGGCAGAGCTGGAGCGTGATATCGGGCAAGCGGCAGAACGGGCGCTGGCAATTGAACAGGAATTATTTGCGCAAATGGTGACGCATGTCAACCGCCACTCCGAAGCGATTGGAAAAATTGCGCGGGCGCTGGCAGCGCTTGATGTCGCAGCAGCACTGGCCGAACTTGCGGTGGATCAGAATTATAGATGTCCGGTAATTGATTCCTCGGTGGCGTTTGATATTCAGGGAGGCCGCCATCCGGTTGTCGAGCAGGCACTGACAAAACAAAGCGGCAATAAATTTGTCCCCAATGATTGCAACTTGAATGAAACGCAGAATTTATGGCTGCTCACAGGTCCTAACATGGCAGGGAAATCTACTTTCCTGCGCCAGAATGCGCTGATAACCATTCTCGCGCAGATGGGAAGTTTTGTTCCGGCAGTCTCGGCGCATATCGGGATTGTTGACCGTTTATTCTCGCGTGTCGGCGCGGCTGATGATCTGGCCAGTGGCCGCTCGACCTTCATGGTGGAGATGGTGGAGACAGCAACCATTCTCAATATGGAGACAGAAAAATCGCTGGTTATTCTGGATGAAATCGGGCGCGGCACGGCAACATTTGACGGCCTGTCTATAGCCTGGGCAACCGTGGAGCATCTGCATGAAACCAATCAATGCCGCGCGTTATTCGCCACGCATTACCATGAGCTGACAAGCCTGCAAACGACATTGCCGCGTTTATCCTGCCATTCTCTGGCAGTGAAAGAATGGAAAGGCGATATTATCTTTATGCATAGTGTAACGGAGGGCAGCGCCGACCGCTCCTACGGAATCCATGTGGCAAAACTGGCCGGACTGCCTCCTGCCGTGATTGCGCGTGCAAAGCAGGTTCTGGAGCGCCTGCAGAAATCGGAACAGTCCGGCACACTCTCCAGACTCGCCGATGATCTCCCGCTTTTCAGTGCCGCCCCCCAACAAAAACCGGAAGCCAGTGCCCTTGAAACACGCCTTGCCGCCCTCAACCCCGACACACTCAGCCCGAAAGAGGCGCTGGAAATTTTATATGAGCTGAAGGCTTTGTAATTACCTTTTTCTGAAAATTATTCTGATCTGTAGATGTGAGTGCTGTCCCCGGAAAAAATACGATATAAATCGTATCTCACGTTTGTATACATGATTTGACAAGAAGTATACAAACATGTATAGTTTGTATACTTTCGTGAAAAAGATAGATACAAACATAGAGGTGGTCCTACTTTGTTGGACAGGTTGGCGGCGTTTTTAAGGTGGAATCCCGTTTCAACAATTATGCCGCCATTGCGTAAATTTC
>PFTR01000005.1 GCA_002789675.1 Alphaproteobacteria bacterium CG_4_9_14_3_um_filter_47_13
AAACCCTTGCCAGAATAAAAATACAAACCCCGGATGATTACCATAGGCTGCAAACTCTGGCTCATGCTTCTTCAAGATGGGAATACTCACCTGTAACATACTATGAGAACATTCAATACTGGCTAAAAGAAAACATACCGGTACGCCTGATTGATGCAGCAATAACAAAGAAAGGATATCTGGATCGCTCTGACCCGACGACAGACCGTCTCATCAAAAAACATGATCCCGAGAACCAAAAATTCATTAAAGTAGAAGAACACCATAAAAGCATGTATATGCGCAATCTTTTTATGGTAGACGAGCTTCTGAATATTATACATGAGCCAATAAACCCAATAGTGATTGTCCCGATAGGCCGCTCTCATATCGCCGGAAATCATAACAAAAAGTATCCTTATCATGAGTCCATGCATAGCCTTCTGACAAAGAAGGCTCCCTCCCGAACCATGATCATCAGCCTCTTCCCTGAAACAAAAAATTATACCTATAAAAACATCCTTTCCCTTGAAACGCGGCAACAAATGAACAAGCCAGAAACCATCATCCTGCGTCATGGCAATGAGCGCGCATATGATATCTATAATTCATTGACAGATGAATCTGCCTTGCTATCGACCCTCTATAACAAATCCGGTCAATATGGCGCGCCGCCGACACTGAAAGATAGAAATGATTACAATGAGGGCATTAAAACTATGAAGCATCAAACTCTCAAGGAATTCAGGGATATGAAAAAACGATACGCCCCGAAACCTCCAAAAACAGAGAGCGCCGCCACGCTTTCAATGTAAATCAATACTCTATCGCCACCCGTGCCTTTTTACAAGGCACGGGCGGCGATTAACGATATAAACGGAACATCACGTCATCACAGGCATGATAAAATCAGCACCATCCGCAATGCTTTCCGGCCAGCGTGATGTAACGGTTTTAAGACGTGTGTAGAAATTTATGCCTTCCATACCATGCATTCCATGCCCCCCGAACGCCGAATGTTTCCAGCCACCGAAACTGTGATAGGCCACAGGAACAGGAATGGGGACATTCACGCCAACCATCCCGACTTCAATCCGGTTTGAAAAATGCCGCGCAGCACTTCCGTCACGAGTAAAAATGGATGTGCCATTGGCAAACTCATGGCTATTGACCAGTGCCACGGCATCTTCGAATGTATTAACCCGCATCACACACAGCACAGGACCAAAAATTTCCTCGCGGTAAATGCGCATGTCCGGTTTGACATGATCAAAAAGACAGCCGCCCATAAAAAATCCATCGCCTTTACAGGACACATTACGCCCATCGACAAGAAGCGCCGCGCCCTCCTCAACCCCCAGATCAACATAGGAAAGCACCCGCGCTTTATGTTCCTGCGTGACCAGAGGGCCCATTTCAACTCCCTGCGCCATGCCGTCACCGATTTTCAGTGCTTTCACTTTCGGCACAAGTTTTTCAACCAGACGGTCTCCTGCATCACCCACCACCACGGCAACAGAGATCGCCATACAACGCTCGCCTGCGCTACCATAGGCCGCGCCCATCAGGGCATCCGTAGCTTGCTCCATATCGGCATCCGGCATCACCACCATATGATTTTTTGCGCCACCCAGCGCCTGTACCCGTTTGCCGTGTTTTGCGCCTGTCTCGTAAATATAACGCGCAACCGGAGTCGACCCGACAAAGCTGATCGCTGCCACATCCTCACTTTCCAGCAGCGTATCCACGGCAATTTTATCACCCTGCACAACATTCAGAACACCATCCGGCAACCCTGATTTTTTCAGGAGATCTGCAATCAACAGCGAAGCAGAAGGATCTTTTTCCGATGGTTTCCAAATAAAACTATTGCCGCAGGCAATCGCCACCGGAAGCATCCACATTCCCACCATCGCCGGAAAATTAAATGGCGTAATACCGGCACACACCCCAAGAGGCTGGCGCAGGGAATGCGTATCAATATCTGTCCCTGCATTTTCGCTGAAATCTCCTTTGAGAAGATGCGGAATCCCGCAACAGAACTCGGCAACCTCGATACCGCGCATCACTTCCCCCCGCGCATCGGAAAAAACCTTGCCATGCTCGTTTGTAATCAGAGCCGCCAGCTCATCGGCGCTCTCGTCCAGCAATTGTTTAAAGGCAAACATCACCCGCGCCCGTTTGAGCGGCGGTGTCTTTGCCCAGCCCGAAAAAGCGGCACGCGCCGAGTCTATCGCCCTGCGCACATCATCGGCACCGGCCAGCGCCACCTGCTTTGTCACCAGACCTGTTGCCGGATTATAAACATCGCCAAAACGCCCGCTTTGCCCTTCTACGACTTTGCCATTGATAAAATGTCCGATTTTTTGCGTTGTTGTCATGATATTTGCTCCTGATAAAACTCTTTGTCTCTCTTTAGCACAAACCAGCATCCCCTGAAAATGATTGAAAAATCAAGATAAACCCTTTATTGAGTAGAGTAACGCTCAATCAACAATCAAGGTATATCATTATCATGTCTGTCAAAGTCAGATTTGCTCCTTCTCCCACCGGTTATCTCCATGCCGGAAATGTTCGAACAGCTATTGTCACATGGCTTTTTACCAGAAACCAGAACGGGCATTTTCTGCTACGGATTGATGATACCGATATAGCCCGCTCGAAACCGGAATATGAGGAAGATATTGAAAGCGCCCTGATGTGGCTCGGAATCACATGGGATGAAAAAGCGCGGCAACGGGATCGCAGTGCCCGTTATGCCGAACTTATCGAAAAACTTAAAAGGGACGGACGGCTTTATCCCTGTTATGAAACACCGGAAGAGCTGTCTCTCAAACGCAAGACTTTACTCTCGCGTGGCCTGCCACCAATTTATGACCGCGCCGCACTGGAACTGACAGAAACGCAAAAAACAAAATATGAAGGGGAAAACCGCGTCCCGCACTGGCGCTTCAAGCTGGAGCACACGCCCATTATCTGGAATGATCTTGTGCGCGGAGAGGTCAAATTTGATGGCGCGACGATGTCTGATCCCGTCCTTCTGCGTGAAGACGGAACACCCCTTTATCATTTATGCTCGGTCATTGATGACATGGATTATGATATTACCCATGTCGTACGCGGGGAAGATCATGTTTCCAACACGGCCGCCCATATCCAGATGTTCGAAGCGCTCGGCGCACCTGTACCGCAATTTGCACATTTACCGATGATCTCGGACAAGGAAGGCGGCAAGCTGTCCAAACGCCTTGGCAGTATGAGCGCCCGCGATTTCCGTGATAGCGAAAAACTCGAACCGATGGCCATTGTCAGTTTGCTGGCGCGCCTTGGCAGCGCCGACCCGATCATGCCTTTTACAGAAATGCAGCCTCTGATTGATGAATTTGATATTTCCAAATTCTCCAAAGGGGCGCCTAAATTCGATATGGAGGAATTGCTGCGCCTGAACCAGAAAATTATCCACCAGACCCCGTTTGAAGATGTCAATGTCCGTCTGGCACAAATGGACATGGAAACTCTGGATGAATCCTTCTGGATCGCCGTACGTCCTAATCTCACCCGTCTGGAAGATATCAGGGAATGGTGGAATGTTGTCAATAATCCTGTCGAGACGACGATTAACGACCCTGATTTTATAACACAAGCCGCCGGATTGCTACCGCCGGAGCCATGGGATGAAACCACATGGAAACTCTGGACAGACAAAGTCAAAGAAAACACAGGCCGTAAAGGAAAAGACCTGTTCATGCCGCTGCGTCAGGCCTTGACAGGCATGGATCATGGCCCCGAACTGGGGGTAATCCTCCCTCTCCTCGGTGCCGAAAAAACGCGCCGCCGTTTGACAAAACAAAAACAGGCTGCCTGATTTTTATTGACATAACAATAAAGAGTGTGTTACATTTCCTCTTATTTTGAAAAGGAATGGTGCCATGAGT
>PFTR01000170.1 GCA_002789675.1 Alphaproteobacteria bacterium CG_4_9_14_3_um_filter_47_13
AATGGCGGACACGGAGGGATTCGAACCCTCGATACGGAGTAAACCGTATGACGATTTAGCAAACCGTTGCCTTCAGCCGCTCGGCCACGTGTCCATAGGGGTTTCTGTTAGCAGTTATTTACCTTCAAATCAACTATTATAGCGACAGGATAGGTATCAGTTTCAATTATTTTCTTGTTACGGTAACTTTATAGCAAAACCATTTGAACTGAATGAGCCGCGAATAGTGCGATGTCAGGTTCAATATTACAGCACTAAAGCGGGACACTGGCGCCGTCATTGATAACCCGGACAATATCCGCTGCCATTAATCCGGCTTCTTCATATTGCTTGTCAGGGTTATCATGATCCTGAAAAATATCGGGAAGATGCATGGTTTTAACACGGCATGAACCCAAAAGTCCGGAATCATTCATATATTCCAGTACATAAGAGCCAAAACCACCACGCGAACCTTCTTCGATGGTGACAAGCTGCGTGTGATCTGTGGCAAGCTGTGTAATAAGATCCGTATCCAGGGGCTTGGCAAATCTGGCATCGGCAATTGTAACAAAGACATCCTGCTCCTCCAGACACGCCGCCGCTTTCAGACATTCCTGTAACCTTGTGCCATAAGATAATAAAGCAACAGATTTTTTATCTTTTTGACGTGGAAAGGCACTTGTATACACGATCCTGCCTTTACCAATTTCCAGTACGTTGCCATTTTCAGGCAGAAAAACACCCGTGCCTTCACCACGCGGATAGCGAAAGGCAATCGGCCCGTCATCATAGGCCGCAGCCGTTGCCACCATATGCGTCAGTTCCGCTTCGTCAGCCGCAGCCATCAGCACAATATTGGGTAGACACCCCAGATAGGCAATATCAAAGCTTCCGGCATGGGTGCAGCCATCCGCGCCAACAAGCCCTGCCCGATCCATCGCAAAACGGACGGGAAGATTCTGGATACAGACATCATGGACGACCTGATCATAGGCACGCTGGAGAAAAGTCGAATAAATCGCGCAGAAGGGTTTATAGCCCTCGGCGGCCAGTCCGGCGGCAAAAGTCACGGCATGCTGCTCGGCAATACCGACATCGAACATACGATCCGGAAATTCCGCGCCGAAAAGATCCATACCTGTGCCGCTATCCATGGCGGCGGTAATACCAACAATTTTCGAATCTTTCCGCGCTTGCGCGCACAGGCTTTGCGCAAAAACTCTTGTATAGGCAGGCGCTGCCGGAACGCTTTTCTTCTGGGCGCCGGTGGCCACATCGAACTTTGCCACGCCATGCATTTTATCCGCTGCATTCTCGGCAGGGGCATAACCTTTCCCCTTTTTCGTAAGCGCGTGAATAAGGATCGGCCCCTGATGGTCGCTATCGCGTAAATTACGCAAAATCGACAGCAGATGATCAAGATTATGGCCATCAACCGGCCCAATATAATAAAAGCCCATTTCTTCAAACAGGCTTCCCTGCCCCATAGCGGTGCGGGCGCTTTCTTCCGCACGTTTTGCCACATGGCGCAGCGGAGGCGGTAGAATTTCCGTGAGGCGTTTTCCGGTTTCCCGCGCCATCAGATAACGACGCGATGATACAAGCCTTGGCAGATAACGGCTCAAGGCACCGACAGGAGGAGAAATAGACATATCATTATCATTTAAAATAACGATCAGCCTTGATTTCATCGCGCCGGCATTATTCATGGCTTCATACGCCATCCCCGCACTCATCGCCCCGTCACCAATAACAGCAACAATATGATTTGTCCCGCCAGACAAATCCCGCGCTGCCGCCATTCCCAGACCAGCAGAAATGCTTGTGGAACTATGCGCGGCACCGAAGGGATCATAAACACTCTCCGCACGTCTGGTAAAACCGGATAATCCGCCGCCCTGCCGGATGGTACGGATACGATCCCGCCTTCCCGTCAAAATCTTGTGCGGGTAACATTGATGTCCGACATCCCAGATCAGGCGGTCTTCAGGCGTATTAAAAACCGCATGAATGGCAACACTCAGCTCGACTACGCCCAAACCTGCCCCTAGATGACCGCCCGTCTGCGATACGGCCTGCACCATCTCTGCGCGCAATTCATCCGTCAGTATTTTCAGCTGTTCATCTGAAAAACTCCGCATATCAGAAGGATAGATGACCTGATCCAGAAGCCGCAGGCTTTGTTCAGAGCCAAGGCTCTCCGGCTGTATTTCTGCTTTCTTGCTTGACATAGGAAACTATATAACGCTCCCCGCTGAAAAGCGCAAAACTTTCTTGCAGAAATCTATAAAATGTTTGACATATAGGCAAAATCTCCTGTACATAACATAGTATCAACAATAATAAACGCCAAAAAAATACAGCAGGGGAGACCAAAATGAAAAGAAAACCGGAAACAGAAGAAAAATCATTTCTTAGACAAAAATTTGACGATGCCGTCAAAAAACTTGATGAAATGTCACCTGTCAAACGGGGCTTTTATCTGGCCGCAATAGGAGCCGCCGCAATGATGCCTGTTGTTTTGCCTATCAATATGGCCTGGATGGCTACGCCTCTTGTCGGCGCCCTGGGACTTTTGATCGGCGGCGCTCTGGATACTAAAAATTTCAATTCCAACATGGGGTCGGCTGTGGCCGGCGCACTCTTTATGGGTATTGCCTTATCACCTTATATGGATGTCCCGGAATTTGGTACAAAAACACAGCCTTCACAGAATCAGACAACCATTTCCCAGCCTGCCGTACAGCCACAAAGCGCCAGTATTACGCCTGAAGGATACAGAGGGCATCGCGGGTTTGTGCCTTATTAATAAAATCAGGCGGCTTTTCTGCTTTTTACCAGAATTCCGGACAAAGTCTGTGCTTCAGTGATAATGTGCTGGTGAAGATTTTTGATTTTTTCAGTATCGGCTTCCGTCAATAATTGTGCCTGATCACAGACATTGGCGAGCGCTTCCGCACCCAGATAGGATGATGCACCGCATAATTTATGGGCTGTTTCTTCCCATTTGACAAAATTTTTGCTTTGAAAGTATTTTTGCAGATTCTCCAAATCAGCTTCCATATTTTCAAGAAACATGTCGATAAATATTTTTTCTGTTTCTCTGTCACCATTGGTAAATTCGGCAAGATGACGTTGGTTGAATACGGAATGGTTTTCAGAAAATGGGTCATTTTGTAACGTCTGTACAATCGGTATTGTTTCTACTTTTTCACGATCATCACAAGGCAGCCACTCCCTCAGTAACGCATACAATTTTTCTTTATTCACGGGTTTGCTGATATAATCATCCATGCCAGCAGCCAGACATTCTTCCTGCGCCGTCTTCATGGCATCGGCTGTCACGGCGATAATCGTTGGCGCATGTTCTGCGAATTCAAGCTGGCGGATCTGCTTTGTTGCCTCATACCCATCCATATCCGGAATTTTGCAATCCATCAGAATTAAATCATAAGGCTCCTTTTGAAAAAGTTCGATTGCTTTTTTTCCGCTCTCGGCCTCAACAAAATTATTAAAACCCATACGCGTCAGCATTTGGCGCATAAAAAGAAGATTTACCGGATGGTCATCAACGACCATGATTCTCGCTTTCCTGTTAAAAGAGAGACCGCTGTTTGAAGACGTGGAACTTTCTTGTGATGCCGCGCCTTCCTCAGATACAGGAAATGGAATCCTTACAGTAAAAGTTGTTCCCTTTCCCGGAACACTTTTTAAAGAGATTTTTCCATTCATCAGAGTTGCAAGCTGCCTTGTAATGGTGAGTCCCAGTCCTGTCCCGCCATATTTCCGTGTGGTAGAAGAATCAGATTGCTGGAATTTATTAAAAATAATTTCCTGCCGATCCGAAGGAAAGAGGTGGTCCCAGAAAATCGGACATGTTGCTAAGGTGGAATTCTGACATTAAAACGAAAGGGATCTACCGATATG
>PFTR01000020.1 GCA_002789675.1 Alphaproteobacteria bacterium CG_4_9_14_3_um_filter_47_13
AACGGAGGCCAAAAACACACCTTATTTTTTTACACACCGTGTCCACAATACTCTGACGACTTACACCTGAAATAACAAAAAAGACATCGACACCGACAAACCCCCCTGTTAGTTTATATGGGTTAATATGAAATATTAAGATCGAAACGACAGCAAGGGCACGTAGCCCATCAATATCCATTCTATATTGCATATACGTTCCTATTTTTTATTCGAATAAAAAGAAATTAAACTTTTATAATGAGGGAGAAAAATAAGCAAATTAAAATAGGAATTTATCTACTTTTCTTATTCAAAACCTTAGGAAATCAGCAGGATTTATGCTTTAAAAAATGCATTAGTCATGCCACATGAATAGAAGCTGGAAATATTTATCAAGCAACTGTCTCTCATGGCTGCTGTGCTGGGGTATATATGTGGAAATAATCGAAAAGACATTAGAACTGGACGCATAAATTTTTTATAGATCCTTGATCTGCTTTCGTCTTCAAATCCTTTCCAGATGAAGGCAGACCAATCATGGGAAGGGGGTATGAGGTAAAATAATGCGTTTGACCCAAATCCTTAAAGCTGTATGAATAAAAACCGTAGGACACTTATCAGGCACCTGTCCCTAATGGCGGCTGCTGGCGGGTAGGGAGAAAGAGATATGCCGGAACAATGAAGAACCTCTTTGTTTTACATGGCCAGTGGCTTCTTTCATGAGCTCTTGCATCAGAAGTAGCAGGGTTATCCCGACAAACGGGTTGATCTTCCCCCCGTAAATGACACCCATGGCACCGCCCAGAATGACGACCACCCATATCAGAGCGCCCGTGGGAAGAACTTTGTCGCGCAGATAAATACGGATATAAGCGGTAATGCCGGTTAGCAGTGCTATGGTCATGAGCCCCGCGCCAATGATGCCGGTTTCAAAAGCTGCGTTAATCCATGTGTTATGAGCATGAGGCGCAATATAATCGCTAAAAAACCATGATGTAAGGTCAGAGTAAAACGTTGAAAAACCATATCCGGCCCATAATTTTGCGTTAATCATCCCGATGCTTTTCACCCAGATCGTTGTCCGGCCAGAAAGTGTTTCGTCTTTTGATTCTCCTCGATCGTACAGATTGCTGATGAAGTTGGATTCAAAGACAATAAAGCATGTTGCGGCAATAGCGGTAGCCACAAATAAAAATTTAATGGCAGGGGATACCTTGGAGTAATAAAGAGTCGCTGCCGCCGCCAGAATGATGGTGGTAAAAAACCTTGTTTTTGTGGCGAGCAAGGTAATCAGGAAAAAGAGCACTCTCATTTTTTCTCGGAAAGGAACCGATGTCCGGTCTTCTTTTGTACGCATTTTCTGCACCTCAAGTGTTAAAAAAAGTAACAGTCCTGTTCCAGACAAAAGAGCAAGCCTCTGGCAATGAATCATAATCCCGTTTAGGCGGTGCAGATCTTCTGCCAGTGCGGCAACGCCCGGTGCTATAATCAAAAGAAGCCAACTCATCGCGGATACCCATGTGATAAGGTTTACCAGTTTTTTTGCGGTGAGTTGCGGGCGAATATCAGCAAAACAGAAAAGCGCCATAAAACCGATTACATAACATCCTGCCTGAAGAAAAGTTTCTTTTGGATTGTATGACCATAACGTGCTGATCATGATCCAGAACAAATACAGTGAAAAAAAGAAAATAGGCGGAAAAAAAGAGCTTTGAGGTTACCGAAAAAATATTTGTAATTCGTGATCAGAATGCCAAGAGCTAGTAAAACGAACAGGGGCAAATTTGGTCGGTCATCACCGATGCGGGGTAGAAGAATTTCTAGCATAATAAAGGCCGCGAGCAAAAGCCATAAACCGAATGAACGCGCTGGAGAAAGGTCATCTCCGGCTAAGGCCGAAGGCAGGATTTGCGTTTCTTTTTGGTAAGCCCCCATCAGCGTCATGAATCCTCCTTTCGGCTGCCTGTTGCCCGAAGCATCAAATGGTGTGTAAAGGGGAAAATCTCCACGATGCGGATGAGCATTAACAATGCCTTTTGTTTCGGGCGGGATAGAATGTAGTCTTTTGCCAGTTCCCGCGCCAGAGAGAAGTTCTTCCAGACGATCGCTCGGAAAGTCGCAAACATGACGGCCTTTTGTAGTTCTGGGGTTTCCAGCGGTACTTTGTCAGGCAGGGTCTCACGCGTCAGCGTTTGCAATATCACGTTTTGTTCATCACGGGGCAGGGTGCAGAGCTGTTTAGCCAAAATGCTATAGCGTGATTGTGCTAGAAATTTTTCCGGCTTGTAGGAAACACCCTCGAAATCAATATAACGGCGATACAGGAGTGTTGGCACCGTGGCGAAGCGGCAAAGATCGCTCATGCGTAACCACAAATCGTAATCCTGACAAAATGTGAATTGCGGGCGGTATCCGCCTGCCTGCTCATAGATTGTTTTGCGGAACATGACCTCGCCATGCGTGAAGACGTTCTGGCGCAGAAGGCTTTCGCGCGTTGTACCCTCGGCATTTGGGATTCTGAGGCGCGTGATACCCGTTGATTCCACGATATTTTCGTAGTGGCATCCGACGATGCCGATGTCCGGGTTTGAGTCCAGAATGGCTTTTTGCTTTTCAATCCGCTCCGGCAGCGACACATCGCCCGAACCCTGAATAGCAATATAGTCGCCTTTCGCTCGGCCGATAGCGTCAATTAGTCCGGCAACAAAACCGATATTTTTTTCATTATAAACCGGGATGAGGCGCGGGTCATTCGCGGCTTGAACGAACGCCCTGATTTTGTCAGCGGTATCATCCGGAGAGCAATCATCAAAGACAATGATCTCGATATCCGTGTATGTTTGAGCAAGCAATGCCCGCAGGGTGCGCTCCAGCACGGCGGAGCGTTTGTAATAACCGGTAATAATCGTGACGGCAGGCGATGATGGCATGGTGCGTTATTTCCGTTCCTTGTATATCCAATCAGTGTGCAGATCCGGCCTGCTTTCTAGGTTATTCTTCCGAGATTTTTGCCATACGTTTACAGCGCGGACAATCATGGACTGGTTATTTCCTGTTCCTAGCAGAAGGATCAGGTGCTGCTGATCCAGTAGGCCAAACGTCCATGGTTCCAGTTTGTCCGATGGCTCCTGTCCATTGAAAGGCTGCCACATTATTTTTTTCCCAACCGGCTGATCATCGAAATAGAACTGTGCATATCCTTCAGTCTCTTCCGTTGCGGGTATCCACAGAAATCCGTATTTGTGAAATTCATTGAATGACGTTTCGGGGGGGACATGGGCTGCCCGATCTAAAAACGGCAGGCTTTTTCTACAAAAGGCGTTGTCCGTGCATGTCGTCCGGTATTTTCCGTACCAGTGATGTATGTTAGTGCCGTATTTGTGTGCGGCGTAAATCCCCTTATACAGATATTCCATGATATCCACTTCTATGAAATGGACAAAACCATTATCCTGACCGCTCCATTGTTCTTCAGGAAGCCCGGCTCTGTGTTCTATCGCCATGGCCCAGAAAGCGGGCCACCCATCATTTTTGGGCTGGTTCAAAATGGCCGCTTCATCAAACCTGATTTCAGCCTCAAAGTAACCGCCGCCGCCAAAGGCCGTGCCGACCCACTGCTTTGCACCCTTTCTTAAATTATAGCGCGTGGCAGTCGCAATTTCCCGGCGGTTTCCTGAGCTGATGACAAGTGAGCCATCTGGGAGTGTTTTAAAATCTTCTGCTTTTGCCGGGGGTTCTCCGTAAAAATCTTCGAGATACCAGTTATAGCCTGCCTTTCGAGTGTTCCCGAAGAGGTGGTCCT
>PFTR01000169.1 GCA_002789675.1 Alphaproteobacteria bacterium CG_4_9_14_3_um_filter_47_13
AAACAAAAGGAGAAAGATATGCTTGGTGTTGGAGATCAGATGCCCGAATTTGATATTATCGGTGTAAAACCGGGATTTATGGTTCATGAAGAAAATGGTGAATCCGCTTTCGAGGGGCTGACACGGGAAAGTTTCCCCCGAAAATGGAAAGTCTATTTCTTCTATCCAAAGGACTTCACCTTTGTGTGTCCGACAGAGATTGTTGAATTTGCAAAACTCAACAAAGATTTCACCGATCGGGATACTGTTGTTCTGGGCGGGAGCACGGATAACGAATTCTGTAAGCTGGCATGGCGGCGCGATCACGCCGATCTTGATAAACTCGATATGTGGATGTTTGCCGATACACGCGGCGAATTGATTGACGGTCTGGGGATTCGTGAGGCCAGCGGCGTTGCCTATCGCGCTACCTATATTGTTGATCCTGATAATGTCATTCAGCATGTTTCTGTAAATGGATTAAGCGTTGGACGGAATCCGAAAGAGATTCTGCGGATTCTTGATGCACTGCAAACGGATGAGCTATGCCCTTGCAACCGTCCGGTGGGCGGAGAAACGATTGATACGAAAGCAGCGGCACAAAAAGCAAAAGCGGCCTGATTTAAACAAACAGAACGAAACAAAGAAAAGGAGCGCAGGATTTTCATTTCCTGCGCTCCTTCTACCTGACAACTCCATTGATTCTGAAAGGATAAAACCATGTCACTTGATGATTTAAAAGAAAAGCTTCCTGATTATGCAAAAGATTTAAAACTTAATCTTTCAACACTGGTACAGGAGGAAATTCTGACGACGCAACAGCTTTGGGGCACGTTTCTCGCGACCGCCCTGGCCGGACGCAATAAGCAGGTTATTGCTGTTATTGCTGCTGAAGCGCAAGAACACCTGTCTTCTGAAGCGCTGGAGGCGGCAAAAGCTGCTGCCGCTATCATGGCGATGAATAATGTCTATTATAAATTTACCGGTATGATCGGTAAAGATGAATACCGCACGATGCCGGCAAAATTACGCATGAATGTGATCGGCAAACCGGGTGTAGACAAGGCAGATTTTGAATTGTGGTCTATGGCAGTATCTGCTGTAAATGGCTGTAAATACTGTATGCTGTCCCATGAAAAACAGTTGAAAGACCATGGCCTGAGTACAGAGCAGATCCAGACAAGCGTCCGCATTGCTGCCGTTGTGCAGGCTGTTTCTGCTATACTGGATGGTGTAGAAGCGCTTTCCCGAGATTTATAAACAGCTTTCATCTTGTCCTTTCGGGCGGCTGGCCTTACACTCTTTTTTGTGAAAAAGAATGAAGGAAAATCAGGGCTATTTCAACGGCCGGGCAATTTGTTCGGCGGAAAGTTACATGCCGAAAAAGCACGGCTTGAAGCGTTTTTAAATGCCGTTCCGGGAGCGTATTGTGGGTGGGGCGCAGATCATGTCATCGCCTATAACCAGAGTTTTTGTACATTACTGGGTCTTCAGAATATCCAGACGATTCACGATATCCAGAATGCACTGTCCCCGGGAGATGCGGCGGCAATGGAAGGACTTTATAATCGTCTGGTTCAGACAGGCGAGCCTTTTTCTTTAACGGTACAGAAGAGTGATAAAAGTAAAACTTTTAAACTTTCCGGTACACGCGGACAGGACATTGCCCAATCACAACAATTCGATATTTTATGGCTGGAGGATATAACCGATACACGGATCCGCCAGACCCTGCTGGAGTCCACACGTCTTGAGGCTGAAGCGGAGCGTGATATGTTACAGGCTGCACTTGACCATCTTCCGATGCCTTTATGGATGCGCAATGACCGCACGGAGATCATATGGAGTAACCGCGCTTATTCCCTTCTGGTCGAAAGTACACCGGCCACCATTATTGCCGAACAGCGGGAAATTTCCTTAAAAAGTAAAAGTCCCGGAGGACGGGCGCTTGCACAGCAGGCACGGGACAGCGGTAAACCGGAGATCCTGCAAGGACATGTCATTTCCGGCGGGATCCGTCATCTCATGAAAATTCATGAAATTCCCTTATCATCCAGCGGGCGGACACTGGGGTTTGCCCGTGATATATCGCGGGAAGAAGATTTAAAGGCCGAGAGCAAACGGTTTCAAAATGCCAACAACGAATTGCTGGAGCATCTTGGCTCGGCAATCGGAATTTTTGGTAATGACCAGAAACTTGAATTCTATAACTCGGCTTTTAGCCAGCTCTGGCATCTGGATGAGGCCTATCTGAACACCCGGCCAAAGCTTGGTGATATGATGGAAAAATTACGTGAATCACGTCGCCTCCCCGAGCAGGTCGATTTCAGAAAGTTCAAGCAAAGCTGGCTGGGCATGTTTACGGGGCTCATTGTTCCTCATGACGAAATGCTATACCTCCCTGATGACAGTGCTTTGCGGATGCTGGTGATTCCGAATCCGGCGGGCGGGCTGATGATGACATTCGAAGATGTAACGAGTCATCTTGAGCTGGAATCATCTTATAATACTCTGATTGCTGTGCAGAAAGAGACGCTTGATAATCTGGCCGAAGGGGTCTCGGTTTATGGAGGAGACGGGCGGCTGAAGCTGTGGAATCCCTCTTTTGCGCGGCTCTGGAATTTCAACCCCGAAGCCCTTGAAGGAGAGCCCCATATCAGTCGTCTTGCCGAAAAAATAAAAGCGCGGTTTGATGATGAAAACTGGGAAAAATCAAAAGATTCTATTCTGAGACAAAGTCTTGACCGTAATATTCATGAAGGCCATATGCAATGTAGTGATGGCAGTCTGATTGCTTATTCAACCGTTCCTTTGCCAGATGGCGGCGTTCTTGTGACTCATGTTGATATTACGGACAAAATGAAAGTCGAGAATGCCCTGCGGGAAAAGAATATTGCGCTGGAAACGGCGGAGCGGGTTAAACTTGATTTTCTGGCAAACGTATCATACCAGCTTCGCACCCCCCTTAATGCCCTGATGGGATTTACCGAAATTCTTGATAATGAATATTTTGGGAAACTAAACAGCAAACAAAAAGAATATACACAAGGGATGCAGGAATCAGGAGAACGCCTCCTGAGCCTGATCAACAATATTCTTGATCTGTCCACAATCGAGGCCGGATATATGGAGTTACAGCATGATAAAGTCTTTATTAACGAGATTTTTCAGGATCTCTATGAGCTAACCCATGAATGGGCACGTAGAGAGCGCCTGACCATTACACTCGAATGTCCGAAAAATATAGGCGCGATTATAGCCGATAAAAGGCGCTTGAAACAGATTTTATTGAATCTTGTCCGGAACGCCATTACTTTTACCCCTGAAAACGGAACGATTACTTTAAAAGCAAAACGTTTTAAGGACAGAATGGAAATAATTGTCAGTGATACAGGCACAGGTATTGCCAGAGAAGATCAGGCGCGTATTTTTGAACCCTTCGAGCGGATTCATGGCAACGGACAAGGACACGGGGGAGCCGGTCTGGGACTAACTCTGGTCAAAAATATTGTCGAGCTTCATCAAGGCACTGTGACTCTCAAAAGCATGGCAGGAACAGGAACAGCTGTCACTATCACTCTACCGCTGGAAATATCAGAAACATAGGGATTTAATATTTTTCATAACCAATATACCGCCGGATATTGCAACTTGTCCGGTAGTTGAGAATGCAGGGGAAAGAACGGTACACTCCTCTAATATTCATCGCACGGTTTTTTCAGCGCGAGCCATTTATTGTCATAAATCATCATAAGTCTCACAAATAAGTTCAGGCGATGATGATGTCCTGATATTTATAAATTCGGCTATAGAACCCTCTGCAAAAGACTGTAAAAATCCTGTAGAATCATTTCATGCAAACGAGCATGAGGTACAAAATGAAAATGAAGAA
>PFTR01000062.1 GCA_002789675.1 Alphaproteobacteria bacterium CG_4_9_14_3_um_filter_47_13
CAAATTGTCCAAAATGGCGCTCCACCACCGTTACTTCAAACTTTTGCAGAGGGTTCTATAGATATTAATATGTAGAGAACTGCAAAAATCCCAATAAGCATTGTAGCCAAACTTTCTAAATTCATAGCAAGAGTTTTTTATAACTATATACCATATCTTAAAACCATAATAAACATATTTATTGTAGATAAGTTTTAACAAAAAAAATTGGTTATCAAAGGACTCACCCCTTTGCAATCACTCATTTATCCTTCTTATAGTAAAATATTGCCACAGGACGACCCAGCCATCGCAAATAGCGTAAAGTTTGAAATTAACCGCCTGTTGTTCGCCCGATAGCCGCAGGAACATTCTTTTTAGCAGATTGGATGCCTTTAAGCAATTTGAAGCTGATCAAGAACGCTTTCTGATTGCGTCAGCCCCCATGTTTTGTTGAAAATACCTTTCTTACTCCACCAAAAAAAGCAGTTATACAGCTTCTTATTTGAAGCATAGTCTACACGATGCACCCTAAATATGGTAGCCACGAGATAGTATATGTACAGCAAATAAATCACTCTTATCAATAAAAAGTCATATTATCCGAGATAATATTAAAAAATTAATCCTTGGCAAGTGGTAAACTAAATAAATAGAATGTATAAAGGGCATTTAATTAAATAGGAAATATAACAATATGTCCAATGCTTGTATCGCCGTTCTAATGAGCGCTTATAACGCACAGGATACAATAAAATCCGCCGTAGACAGCGTGCTGGCGAGTGAGATTCCGCTGGATCTTTATATTATTGATGATGGAAGTAAAATTCCTGTCGCAGATATTCTCAATGATATGCCTGAGAACGTATTCATTCATCGTTTGCAAAAAAATGGTGGTTTGCCGGGAGCTTTAAATGCCGGTTTAGATATTATTCTTAGAAAAGATTACGAATTTGTAGCACGCTTTGATGCCGATGATTATTGCTATCCAGAGCGTTTTCGCATGCAGATGGAATATATGCAATCACATCCGGATGTAAAAGCCGTTGGCTGTTGGGCAAATGCAATGGGGGATAATCGTGAAACGCCGATGTTTATTATTAGCCACCCCGAACATCATCACGACATCTTCAAGGCTATGTATTATAACGCCGCTTTTATCCACCCGTCTTTGTTCATGTCTGCTGATATGTTACGGGAACTGGATAAGCATTATGACGTGAATTACAGGATCGCACAGGATTATGAATTTATGGCTCGTGTCATTCGCATATGCCAAACAGCAAATGTGCCGCAAGTTTTGATCAATTATTCATATTTATCTGAATTGTCGTCCAAAAAAAAACGTCGCCGACAATTGTGGAACAGACTACGTGTGCAGGCAACACATTTTACACCTTTGAAACTGCATGCATGGTTAGGGATTTTGAAAACGCTTATATTTTTTATTACGCCAATGAAAGTTACAACCAAGTTGAAAAAAATTCTTATGAAGGTAGATAACAAAAATGGCGTATAACGCATGCTAATGGGACAAAAGAAAATTTCTTCTTCACCAGAGAATAGCCAGAGCAAAGTAATATTATTTATCTTTGCATTCGCGGTTTTTCTACTGCCTATTGACTGGGTATCAGGAATACGCGTATTTGGGGAATTCTCCATTATGTCGAGTTTTTATGTCTTCCTGCCGCTTGTGATGATTGTCTTGCCGTTTGTGGTTTTAGGAAATCAAAAAAAGAATATGGAAAAAGAGCTTTGGTGGTTCACTGGCTTGATGTTGTTCGCATTTTTTATCAGTTGTGCCTTTAATATTTCAGATATTTTATCAGCAAGCCTGAAAGAGCGTTCAGGTCTCCATAAAGTGGTGACAACGTTTATTACCTTTTATTTTGGCGTGGCTCTGATGTTTGTAACGGCCAATTTATCGCGTTGCCCTGATTTCCTGAAAACCTCACTTTTTAAACCGGTGAGCCTTAGTCTTCTTTTGGTTTTTTTCGTCTGTATGATTGAGCTTGCAGGCTGGTTTTCGGGAACTGCGCAAGATATTTACCTGATGCTCTCTAAAGTATTTAGAAGTGGGTATGTTGAATCTAATGTCAATGACGGCAGGTTACGCGGTGTATCTGGTGAACCGGCAAGTATGGCGGTGTTCCTTGGTTTTGCCTTAATATGGGCTTATGGCATAATCAATGTCTCTGCATATAGAAAGAAGGGCGCAATTTGGGGTTATCTGCTCTTTTTCGGAGTGTTGTTTTTCTTTGTCTTATCCGGTGCGCGAACAGCTTATGTGATGTTGTCGGGTATGATGCTTTCTTTGGCCATCTTCCCGATATTGCTTCGCTTATCAGTTCCAGAGCAGTATAGACCATTCTCATTCATTACATTTTGTTTGTTTTGTTTGGCGTTTACGGCACTGTTTTTCCTAAGCCAGAGCAATACAATCGCAGAGATTGTTTCAAAAGGAGACAACGTATCTAATCTGAGCCGTTATGCGTCCAATTACACAGCTTTTAAATTATTTGCGGAAAGTCCTTTTGTGGGGCACGGCCCTGGACAATACGCATTCGCCGCACGAGATGCTATGCCCTCTTGGGGATGGCAAAGTTGGGAAATACGCGATTGGTTCACCAATCCGATGCGAACCTGGCCACCTGTTTTTTCTCTCCCCGGACGTTTGGCATCAGAGCTTGGTATTATTGGAGTTTTTGCGTGGTATATCCCATTGTTGGAATTATTCAGAAGGCTGTTGTTTACAATTAAAAAAGAGTTTATTCGTTTAGAACGACGCACTCCCGCCTTAGGTGCTACCTTGTTTCTAGGAATGGTTTATGTACTTTTACAAGGCGTAGCACAGGAAAGCTACCGCTTTTTCGAATTATGGATCACGCTTGGCTTTGTTTCTGCTTATACGCAACAAAAAGATCCGGAGACTGTTTATTTGGAGAAGATCGCCCCATCAAAGACTGTTCGGCATTTGCTTAAAACGCCCTCATATGAAGAAAATTCCTTGTTAAGTAAAAGGTAATAATAATGTCAGATATAAAACGTAAATACGGTTTTCTCTCACTTATAAAATCTGATGCAGTGCGCTGGAATGAAAATATGAATATACTCAATTTTTTGGCTATACTGCTGTTTCAGCCAGGCTTTCAATTGTCTTTTTCCCTGCGATTACAACAGGCTTTGTGTGCAATCCCTGTGTTGGGTAGTTTATTAAGAAAAGTTGTTTGGTACTTCACCTGTATTTTGTTGGGCTGTCATTGTAGCTCCCGTGCGACATATGGGCGTGGTCTTCACTTCCCGCATCCAATAGGGATTGTGATTGGTGACGGTGTGCAGATTGGTGATAATGTAACCGTCTATCATGGGACAACAATCGGATTAAAAGACTTTGGTAAAGATGCCTATCCAATACTTGAAGATGATGTTATCATTTATGCAGGGGCACAGGTTTTGGGGTCTGTCACAATTTCAAAGAAATCCATTGTTGGTGCCAATGCCGTTGTTTTGAAAAATGTGCCGGAGGGTGCGGCGGCGGTTGGTATACCCGCGCGTATAATTGAAAAAATAAGTCATATAAAAAAGGTCTGAGAAATTATCTTTTTCTGTATATAAAATATACCCCAAGGAATGACATAAACATCGTAACAGAGCTTAAAATCAAGACATAGGCTGCGCCATTTAATCCGTATAAGGGAACATAATACCACGCGCCCAAAATGCTTACGATAACAATAATAAGTTGAGCCGGTGCTTGTGCCATAAAGATCCTTTTTGCATTAATGGCATAGCCGATGATATTTGCCAAATACGTGATTGCGGCGGCAATGGCAACAAAGGGCAACACATTTGCGTGTGCAGAAAATTCAGGCCCATACATAATATCCAAAACAGGCTTGCCAATCAGATATGCAGCAGAAATGCCAATAACATCAATAATGCACACTAAGCCAAAAGTAAAAAGTACTATTTTTCTGAACTTTTCTTTCTCACCATTTGCATGATTCCGCGCAAGTGCAGGCATAATGGCTTGTCCAAGCGCGTAAACAACAATATTTCCCACTGTGATAAAATAGGCCATACTGGAAAATATCCCTAGATCTGCAATACCGTGCGTGCGTTCGAGAAAATAGCGCGGAATATAAAGGCCTAATACACCTAAAAGCGCCGTGGTTCCCAAAGGGAACCCGGATAATATTACGAGCCACGCATTCTTTATCGTATCTTTGTCCAAAAGATGTAGCTTTTCCGTTACATTGTTCCTGTCATATAAGATCAATGTTATAAGCCAGCTTGCCGTATAGGCGATGGCAGAAACCGTAATATCTTTTGTCATCAGATAAACCAGCATCAAGATAATTGTACTTGCGGTGCCGCGCATAACAAGTGAAATGGAGATTCTTTTATGATTTTGCTGCTGTAGGGCGTAGCCGTAATACATCTGTGAAAAAGACTCTGTCGTTTTTGACAGGCCAATAATCATAATGATCCAAAATAGCGAGCTTCCATATAAAAGCGCAATAATAAGGCAAATGATAAAGCCTGACAAGGATGCCGCAATTCGTGCCACAAAATATGCGGAATAATCTTTTTCATTTTTTACATCAGTGGCAAGAATCGTCCGCATGCCAAACTCAAAAAACAAAACAATAGGACCTGTTATAGAAAGAGCTAACATAAAAACACCAACATCCTCGGCGCCGCCAAGACGGGCAAGGGTTACCAAAACCATCCATTGACATACCGCGTAATAGGTATTTCCAAACATCATCCAAGCCGTGTTTTTTTTAAAACTGTCTTGGCGATTTTTGTTATAAACTGATGTAGCAATGTTTTTTTGTTTTACCATTTCATGTCAGGGGATTATCGCTTGTTTAAACTTAATAAGAGAAAGGTCAACCGATGGAATTTCTGCTAGTATAGGTGCAGACTCCATTTTATACCACGTCTCTGTTTTTGGGATAGAGCGTCCGCATAATGAAGTGAATTTAGTTGTTGCTGGAAATTTAACCCATCGGGGTATTGTCGTTGTAGCCATATCCCATATGGCTACACGCTTTGTTTCTTTATTCAGGTCATATATCGCAAAATTAGCCTTCCAATAAGGGTTTTGTATTTTTGGGGATGTTGTTTCATCTATAAACTGCCAAACAGTTTTTGCAGCGCAAGCCGCAGGCTTTTTATTCTTGTTATAGTCATAAAGGCCAAAATGATCTTCCCTATCTGTTGGATCTGTCCCTTGATCCAATAACTCATAAATCCAGATACCTTTTAGCCAAGGGAGAGCTGGAGCTTCTAAAAGAATTTGTGCTACGTTTTCTGCAATGATATCAAGTGAAACGCCACCACATTCTCCATCTGTATCTGGCCATCCAATTTCCGTGATATAGATCAGTATATCTTTATCAGGATATGCTTTTTTTAATTCACGGTGAAGAGTTTTAACAGAATATAGCACATTCCATCCAGTTCGTGGGCTTAGACGTGAGCAATAATTATAGGGATGGACTGATATGCCATCTCCGTAATCCATAAGCCCCATTTCTATGGCCTTTAAAATCCATCTCCAGTTTTTATCATCACCTGCACCACCAACTAGCACCGTACCATTTGGGATTTCCTTTTTTATTGCTGGATATGCTGCTTTTACAAGCTCTAAATATTGTTCAACTGATCCAAGCTGTGTGTTTTCTCGAACTTTTAAATTCCATTCATTCCATATTTCAAATATTGGATTATAATTCTTCAGAAGGGTGGCAGCGTGCTGTGCCATATTTGTGTATTTTTCTCTTTCCGCTTCGGATGTTGGTTGTATTCCTGGAAGTTCTTTAGGGTCGCCTTTTAAGATTATGACTGGACGGGCAGAAATAATATCAAGACCATCACCCATTTTACCAATTGCATTTGGCAGATCATCTTGTGAATGCGCATCCAAAATACCCCATGGTAAATCATCGCGTGTTGCATTTACTGACAAGTCAGAGAGTATTGATTTTACATCTTGCGGAGATTTATATGTTTTATTCCATTGCTGACCAAGGTGCATACCGACACCAAAAAAGAATTGATCCATAATTTTTTTTGTTTCTGCAGAATTAGCCGAAGATGTGTCAAACATAAAAAACAAACAAAAGCTAAGTACTGCATTAAATATTAATGCTTGGATTTTAATTTTTTTGCTTATGATCGTAAACAATATAATCTCATTCGTTAGTGGTTTTAAAAAATATAATTCAGATAATATAATTACGTGGCATTTAAGTATGATGTGGGTTTTTAGTAAGATTTCCTATGCTGAAATATTGTTGATACCATGCAACAAAGCGATCCAAACCTTTTTCAAGCGATGTAGCAGGTTTAAAGCCTATAGCCTCTTCCAATGCTAATGTATCGGCAAAAGTAGAATAAACATCACCAGGCTGCATAGGCAGCATATTTTTTTTAGCTTTTATGCCTATTAAATTTTCTAGTGTTTCAATCATCACTATTAAAGAAACAGGGGTATTATTACCAATATTATACAGGCGATAAGGCGCATAACTTGTTGCAGGATCTGGTGTTTTTCCCGACCAATCTGGATTAGGTTGTGCCTTGTGCTCTATCAAACGTAAAATACTTTCTATAATATCATCTATGTAGGTGAAATCTCGTTTCATGTCTCCGTAATTGTAAACGTCTATACTGCGATTTTCATAAATAGACTTTGTAAATTTATAATACGCCATATCAGGGCGTCCCCAAGGACCGTATACAGTAAAAAACCTTAATCCTGTGCAAGGAAGCCCGTAAAGATGTGCATAGCTGTGAGCCATTAGCTCATTTGCCTTTTTAGTTGCTGCGTATAAACTTACCGGATGATCGACGTTATCTTGCACCTCATATGGTAACTTAGTGTTTGCACCGTAAACAGAGCTTGAAGATGCAAAGATCAGATGCTCAACGTCGTTATGGCGACACCCTTCCAGAATATTTGCAAAACCGACTAAATTACTGTTAATATAGGCTTGAGGATTTTCTAAAGAGTAACGTACACCAGCTTGGGCGGCCAAATTTATTACTACAGACGGTTTTAGCATTTTGAATAAACTCTCAATTTGTGGGCTATCTGCCAAATCTATCTGGGAAAATATAAAATTTTGTAAGGTGTTTATTTCCGCAAGTCTGTTTTTCTTTAACGTTGTATCATAATAATCATTCATATTATCAATTCCATAAACATTGTATCCTTCTGCACATAGGCGTTTCACAACGTGAAAACCAATAAAACCAGCAGCGCCTGTAATAAGAATTTTTTTCATTTGATTATACTCTTTTAAAATTGAAGGGAAGTTGCTACAAGAAATACTATATAAGCTCAAGTCTGGCTTAATTTCTAATGAGAAATACCCTTGTAGATTTGAAGTGCTTTTTGCGCCATCGGGTATAATGTAAAATTCTTTATAAACTCTTTATTAGCCATTTCACCCATAAATTCTAATTGGCAACGATCAAGGCTTTGAATACAAAGCCTTAGTGCTTTAATATCTTCTTTTTTAAATAAAAAACTCTCTCTCCGCTAAAAATATTATATTACAAGAGTTACTGAGGGTTATAGACATATAAAGTAGCCGTGCGCAAGAGTTGAAATCTAAAAAACTTGCTTTCTGCGTGAATATTGTTTAACGCTAAATCACAGAATTAGGAAAATTAAAATTTTTTATTGGAATTTAGAAGTAGGCCATGAAAATACTGCATGTTTGCGAAACAGTCAAAGGCGGGTTGGCATCTTACCTGAACGAACTTGTGCCGGCTCAACAGAAAGCACTCGGTGCAAACAATGTCTGTCTTTTAGTGCCGGACACCCATAAAGATTGCCTGATCGGCATGGGTAATATCCATACTTTCAAACGATTGAACCGCAAAAGTGGACTGATTCATTTGGTAGTTGCCTATATCCGGGACATGTGGGTGATCCGCCCCGACATTGTCCACGTTCACTCAACCTTTGCGGGTGTCATTGTGCGGATGCTGCGTCCATTTTTCTTCTATACACCAATCATCTATTGCCCGCACGGATGGGCAATGGATATGGAACAGTCAAGCGTCCGGAAAACCATCATTGAAAAGCTGGAATGGCTGCTATCTTTTTTTTGCGAAAAAATTATTGCTATTTCGGAATATGAACGCAAGGGCGGCATTGCAGCGGGTATCCGTGCGGACAAGCTTATCACCGTTTATAACGGCATCGCTGCAAAAGTCCCCGCCTTTACATCCATCACATGGGAGGACGAGCGTCTAAAAGTCCTGTTCGTTGGCCGTTTTGACCGTCAAAAGGGTGTGGACGTCTTGCTGGAAGCAGTGGCGCCCTTGCAGAACGAGATCACCCTGAAACTGGTTGGCGAGGCTGTTGCTGGCGATGAAACTTTTGATATGAGCTGTTATCCTTTTGCCGAACAGTTGGGCTGGCTTCAGGTGCCGGAGATTAGCGCGTGGCTAGCACAATGCGATGTAGCGGTAGTGCCTTCACGCTGGGAAGGGTTTGGGCTGGTAGCCATCGAGGCCATGCGGATGGGCAAGCCAGTGATTGCCTCCAAAGTAGGGGGGCTGGCCGAAATCCTGACCGATGGCGAGAGCGGCGTGTACGTACCCCCGAATGACTCAGAGGCTCTACGGCAGGCTCTGCAATCTCTGGGCAAAAATACGCTTGCGCAAATGGGGCGTTCGGGTCGAAACAGGTTTTTGGAGCGTCTTACAAGCGAAAAGACAATTGCGCAGGTTATGAGCCTGTACGAAACGGTTCTATGCGCACGCCCCAGATGGCAAACGGCCACAAAAGGTAATTAGGCTTGAGTAAGCAGGAAAAGTCTAGCCGGATTTTTTGGATTGCTGAAGGAGGCGCTTTTCTGGCCGTCGCTTTTTGTTTTCTGCCATATCTGAGCGGTCTCTGGATCGCATGGCAGACCGCAGAATACAGCCACGGAATCCTGATCCCCCTCCTCGCTCTGCTGATCGGATGGCACAGGTTAACAGAAAAAAAGCCAGCACTTTCTCCCTCATGGGTCGGCTTGCCGCTCATCCTAACCGGGTTTGCATTTCTAGGCATCTCACAGCTTTCCGCTTTCGAGCCACCTGCGCATTATGGTTTTGTAATCTGTCTGGCTGGTCTGATACTATCCTTTTTCGGCTGGAAGACGCTCAAGACACTCGCACCTTCCTTGATCTACCTGTTTTTTGCCATTCCTCTACCGCGCTTAATCGAGGTCGTCCTAACAGATAAGATGCAGCTTATCTCAACGACGATAGGCGTCGTGATCCTCCAGACTTTTGGCATTTCCGTATTTCAAGAAGGCAACATCATCGATCTCGGCACAGTAAAACTTCAGGTCGTGGAAGCATGCAGTGGTTTGCGTTACCTATACCCGCTTCTGAGTTTCGGGTTCATTGTCTCTTTTTTATTCGACGGCCCTTTTTGGAAACGTGCGGTTATTTTTCTTTCCACGGTTCCCCTGACGCTTGGGATGAACGCTCTGCGGATTGCGTTGGTGGGTATTCTTGTCAATAGATGGGGCAGCGGCATGGCCGAAGGATTCATGCACTATTTCGAAGGATGGTCGATTTTTGCGCTCTGCGTGGCTGTCCTTCTGATGGAAACCTGGTTACTGTCAAAGATTGGTAAAAACAAAGATCATCTGCGCTTCGATTATATCAGCTTGCCTACTGGGTCACTTTTTGCAGAGTCGTGCCGTTTAAAGTCGTCAGGTATATCGGCTTTGGTGCTTTGTGTGCTACTGGCCGGGCTATTAACTTTTGCGAACTTGAACAGGCGCGAGGAAATCGTTCCGCCGCACATGCCCTTCGCACTGTTCCCGCTGACGCTCGGACAATGGCACGGCCGTCAGGAAAGTCTCGACCCCACGATTCGCGAAACCCTGCGTGCCACCGATTACTGGAACGCCGATTATCGGTATGGAGAAGTAGGAACACCCATCAATCTGTTCATAGCCTGGTACGCTAGCCAGCGTGTGGGCGTGGCGGCGCATTCCCCGGCCAACTGCATACCGGGTAGCGGCTGGCAAGTCGTTCAGCGCAGGATCACTCCGATCACACTTGATACAATGACGCTCTCAATCACACGCATGATAATTAGTAAAGATACTACCTCTTTGCTTGTCTATTACTGGTTCGACCAGCGTGGGCGCATTATGAATGAACAATACGGTGCAAAATGGTATCTACTGGTGGATTCGATCACAAAGAACCGCACAGATGGAGCCATCATACGTCTTGTTACGCCGCTGGTAGAAAACGAAGATGAAAGAGCCGGAGATGCCCGGCTCCTAGATTTTATGCGCGTTCTATTTCCGACAACTCAATCATATATACCACGATAGATATGGCCAACTTTTGGTAAAGTGAGCGTTCATGTCGTATGAAGCCAAAAATATAAATATTATTTCAGTTTTAATGAGTTAGCTTTATACAGAAAGTGAGATATAGACATCTTAAAATGAAATCGAATTCTGATAATATACTGAAAAATAATGATACTTATAAAAAATGAGCGATATGACAGTTATGCTCACTTTAGGCCTATCTGTCCTGTATTTGCTATTTGTTAGCCGCCAAAAATCCACCAGCCCTTTTTCTTAGGTTTTTGCTGCTCGGCCAGGTTTTTCACCAGCTGTTCTAGATCCGCTAACTTTCTGGCCTGTTCCGTGTCCTGGCCGGTCCGTTTCTCAGCTTCACTGCGCTGATCGGAAAGCATGCCGGTAACCTTAGAAACGGCTTCCTGCTCTTTCTTGAGCGATTCCTGTAGATTGTCGATTTGCTCAGTCAGCTGGCGCCGTTCCCGATCGCGCTCTGCCTCGATCATCTGGAGTTTTTCTTTTAAGACGGCGTTTTCGGTCACTAAAGCCGTCGGAGCGCTTTCATTGGCGGGCTTGGCGCTATCGTTGAGCTTTTCCAGCGGCGTGATGTTATTGGGTCCGTACACGCGTATTAGCTCGGATACGTCAATCTTGGGTCGCTTCGTGTCAGAGTCAATTAGGGAAATACCCTTCTCCTTTATGTGGTCATAAAGGGTAGAACGGGTAATTCCAGCCATTTTTGCTGCCGTAGAGATTGAAACTTGCATTGTATCTCTCTGTATAATCGAACAATTAGATACACAGTATTACAGGGAAAGGATTTTTTTTTCAAGGGTTGTCTAATAGACACCCATAGAATTGTATGAAAACTGTTTGGGTGAGCAAGTGTTTAACCCTGTATGATCATCCAGACACTCAGACACTTTAAATCTGCTGAAACCGATTCGCTGTCCTCCCCCGATTCTCTCAGTTTTTTTTCTTACAAAATCTATAGCCCCCCTAACTTGCTGGCCGCAAACCAGATTCTGTGGATAACGAGAGCCTGCGACTCGAAGAATTGCACCAAATAGCTGTGCATAATATAGTTTTGTAGTGTCTGATTGTGAATAAGTTAATGATGTGTTATCGTTTTTTCAGACACTCCATCTGTATAGGGGAGTGTCTGTCTATCTGACAATTTTTGTTCTGTTCATGAATGGGGATTGTCGGGGATCTAAGCCCATTCCGGGCATATTTATCCGAATCAACTCTAACTAAAGAAAGGAGGCGCAAACCTAGACCCTAAAAAAGCAAAAACCGCGGTTGGCGCCGCGGCTGCTTTTAGAAAGCGAGAATTCGTTATCTGCTAACAACGAATCTACCGCAATTCGAATCGGGCATCAAGCGAAAAAGTGATTTTTCGTGACAGATTTTTTGTTGCTTGATTTGGGGGTCAGGAACGCGAAAACAGCATGGAAAGTCTCAATTTTTATGAACCGCCGAAAGGCGGGCGGGTAAGTTCACCCAAATTTCGGGGGTTAGCCCAAATTTCCGAAGATTTTGAAGGCCTGCCGAAAGGCGTCACACACTGGGATCTGGTGCATCTAGTCAAGGATGTGGGGCCTCATGCCGGCTTTACCTCGAAAATGATTACTCTTCTGGAATATTATGTCCGCTTCACGCGTGAGGGGGACTGGCAAGAAGGCGGCCGCCCGATCGTGTATCAGTCGCAAGCCAAGACCGCCATGCATTTCAGGGTGTCCGAGCGCCAGATTCAACGTCTGGAAACCATGCTGTTCGAGCGCGGCGCCCTGACCTGGGATACGGCCGCCAATAACAAACGCTTCGGGGTACGGTCGGAATCCGGCGAGCTGCTTTACGCCAGCGGCGTTGACCTGGCCCCCCTCGCCGCCTTGCGTGAGGAGCTGGAGAAGAAAAAGGAGGAAATCCGGCTGGCCGATGCCGCCTAATTTGAAACTAAGCGCCAAATATCATGGTATCGCGGCCGCATCAGATCACTGATCGCCGAGGCATTAGATCATGCCGGCCTGGAGCGCGCCGCGGCGGAAGCTCAACACGCTTATAAAGGCATCGATGAGCATATCCGGACATACATGGATCTGGCCCATTTGAGGGAACTGCTGAAAGCCCATGTGGAAATCCATAATACCCTGTCGGAAACGATCGAGAATCACACACCGGCGAGCGCAGACTGTGGATATAATAGTGAAGTAACGTCAAATATGTCGCCCACGGACGATCAGAATGTCGTCCACAAATACTCTACAAACAAAAACCAATCTCTTAAAAGAGATACAAGTAGTAGTCCTGTGGACAGAAAGGCTTCCGAGGGAAGCGTAGCGGCTTCTTCCGGAGTAGAACCCCAGCACTGCGCAGGTGGAGAGGCTTACAGGGAAGAGTGGATCGCGGCCCTTGCAACAGAAAAAGCCCGTATCAGCTGGAAACAGGTTCTTGCGGCTTGCTCTGAGCGCTTCAAAGATCGTTTCCCGATGACGGGGCGGCCTCTGGGATGGCCGGATATTACAAATGCGGCCTATGATCTGTTGCACACCTTGGGAATCAGCAAATCTGCATGGGTCGAGGCCTGCATGGTGCTTGGCCGTGATGGTGCGGCCCTCGCCGTCATGATTATCGATCGTAAAGTGCAAGATCCGGCAAATACAATCAAAAATCCGGGCGGTTATCTGCGCGCTATGACGGCACGCGCCAAGGAAGGTAAACTTAATCTGCATGGGTCAGTTTTCGGGCTGTTAAAACGGGATGGTGAAAAATATGACGCATAAGCATATCAGGCTGATCTTTTTTTACACCCTTTTTACACTTCTGACGGCTTTGCCGCCGGGGATGGTGGGTGCCGCTGATAATAAAATCTATGTGATCGACGGCGATACCTTCTCCTGGAATGGGCTGACCTACAGGCTTTGGGGAATCGATGCCCCGGAGAAAAATCAGCCTTGCCGTCGCGGGCCGGAGGATTACCAATGTGGCGTCGTTGCTCGGTCATATCTGCGGTCTTTGATCGATCCGGCGGACACTCGCCTGTGAAATCAAGCCCCGGGCCAAAAATGAAACGCGTATCGTGGCCTTGTGCCGGGTCGATGGTGAAGATTTGGAGCAGATGATGATTTCGGCGGACGGGGCTATCGATTATAGATTTTTCAGCAAAGGGTATTACGCCGTGGCCGAAACTGATGCGCGCGCGGCCAGGCGCGGGTTATGGGCCGGAGAATTTCAGTCGCCGCAGGCCTGGCGCAAGTACAATCCGCGCTGAATTTTCGGTAACATGGCCGCTTCTCGCGCAGCTGAGGATGAAAAAGCGGGCTTGGATACGATGAGAAGCGCGAGAGCGCGCCTTTTTTAAGCGGTTTCTTGTTCCGTGCCGGCCTGCCATCCGGCCGCAAACGCTTCGGGTGGCGTTTTGACTTCGCCGGCAACAATGAAAAGCAGGAAGCCCAGGCCGACCGGTGACAGACTTTGCACCCCCTGCCCGTCAATGTGAACGAAGCCCAAACGCTTACATTCATCAAGGCCGCCGACAATTTCTTTCAGCTTGTCGAGCTGGCGCAGGTGATCCAATGAGAGAACGTCCTGTGTCATACGGCATTGATTCTGTCTTCCAAATTTTTCAATGCTTCTATGATTTTTGAGAATTCCGGCTTGTCGCCGGCGATCATGTGCTGCATGGCGTTATAATCACGCTTCAGAAATTCTTGTTGTTCCACTGATGGCACAAGCCGGAATGTGCCGCGCCGGGCGGTTGGATACCAGTCCCAGGATTCAAAGAAGTAAGCTCTTTTGTTCTCAACAATCGCTTCCAGCAATTCCGTGTCTGCGATTGTGCGCGCAATCAGATCCGCGTCCTGCGCCAAGTGGTGAACATCATAATAATGGCGCGAGAAGCGTTCCCGCGGCGGTTTTGCTTCCGGCCGGCAACAGACTGAATGAAGGATGGTCGCTTTTTCCCAAAGGGTGCGCTCGATCGCCAGCACGTTTAAAGGAGTTGATGGCTTGCCGACGAAAGCGTCCGGGAATTGTTCTTCGATGTAGGATTTGACTGTTTGTTTTGTCTGGGGCGAACGATCGCCGCGCGCACCGAGTTCAAGCCGGACAAAAGGTTTGACGTAGCCATCAACCGCGGCATTTGGATTGCGCGGGTAATCGAAAAACAGGTTCAGCGGATCCTCTTCATCAAAGCGTAGTGCCGGCGCCGCGCTCCCTGCCCTTCCCGCCAGATGTTTCTGGATTTCTGCATCGAGCCAGGGCGCGAATTCCTGTGTGATAAAATCAGCCGTCTTATCATCGAAGGCCTTGTTTCTTTTCGTGCGCTGCGCGGTGCCAAGATCCGGCACTTCTAAAGATTTCGCCGGGTCAAGGGCGATCAGGCTGCGGTCAATCGTCAGATCCACATCTTCGGAAAAGCGCTCGATCACTTTATAAGCTTTCGAAAGCGAAGTGCCGCCTTTGAAGGTCAGTAGATCGGCATACGGCCCTGAAAACAGGAGTTCGAGCGCCCAGGTGACCCAGTAATCCTTTTCAATGATTGGTTCAATCAGCCCTGTTTTCAGGGCCGTTTCCCGAATGTATGTGGAGATATCCCCCGGGTCGATCGTATTCATACTTTTTCCTACATAGTGAGCTGGCGGGCAACATCGGCCAGCCAAGGGTTTCGAATATAGCGCAGATTGGCATGAATGTCCTTCTTATCCGCAGGTTTTAAAATTTTCGCGCATTTGTCTATCATTTTCTGATCGACATAATCCGGCCCTATATTGTCGAGTGCCTGCAGCGCCAGATACGCCCCGTAATGCGTCAGCGTTTTCGGTAGCGTGGCCTTCTGCAGCTTGATCACATATTTGTCGGTGATGCGGATAGTTTTAGGATTTCCTGTCGTGATGAACCAGGGGTGCGCCGGCACCTGCGTCGTCAGACCCAATGCGTTCGCGGCGGAAGCGCCAGTGGGCCAGATGCGGTCGCCGGTGGCGCGGGCAATCGCGTCCGTGAGCTGGTCTTGCGACGGGGAAAGCAGCCCTAGTTTGGGGTGCGATTGCGGATAATCATAGATGCCGCGCGCGAAGCGGCGGATTTTTCCGCCTTTCACCAAGGCGTGCAGAGCCACGCCCACATTGTTCCGGGGCGCGAGATCCAAGAAATCCTTGGGTGTGAACGTCCAGCCGCGTCCGTGGCGGTGGATTCTGTTCATGATTTTTTGTGTTACAGCGGTCATTTCTTCACCTTTATACTTAATATTTTACCACATAAAAATATTAAATTCAATCGTGACATAATTTTAATATAATCAATATATAACAACAAGATATAATCTTAAATACTATAAATCAATAACCTTGATTTCTGTTTTATCATGATTCTGGGCGCACCGCGCCGTTGCCGGCGCGACCAGGCTCTATTCCGCTAGGCGCCGCGCAGCTGCGGCGCAAGCTCCACCGAACCCCGCCAGGGCGGGTTTCGGCCCATTCGGGTAGACCAGATAAAGACCCGCTATAACGGTCTTCCCCCTGCGTCTGTCCGGCAGCAGATACACAAGGTTTTGGGGATTGATTTGAAACAATCAACGGGCGCGGCCTATCCCATCCAAGGCGCCATCTACATGGAGAACTTGCGCCGTGTACTTCCTGTCTTGCGCCAGCATGGTATCGACAAAGTAACCGTTTCCTTCAATGGCGAAGGCGATAGCGGTTCTATTGAGGATATTCTTTATGAACCTCGCGGTAATGAAGAAGCTGTTAAGGCTCTGCCTGTGGAACATATCAGTACATCAAGTTTCTTTGATGATGGACAATGGCGCAGACATGCAACGCCGGAGCAGTCCACGCTTAATGAAGCCATTGACGCGCTGACCTATGACTATCTCGAAGAAACAAATGTCGATTGGTACAACAACGATGGTGGCTATGGCGATCTGGTCATTGATGTTCAGAGGTGGTCCCAGAAAATCGGACATGTTGCTAAGGTGGAATTCTGACATTAAAACGAAAGGGATCTACCG
>PFTR01000152.1 GCA_002789675.1 Alphaproteobacteria bacterium CG_4_9_14_3_um_filter_47_13
ATATAAAACTCAAAAATCCTCTCCTCAAATTGTCCAAAATGGCGCTCCACCACCGTTACTTCAAACTTTTGCAGAGGGTTCTATAAAATACCACGATTGGAACAGCGACATAGAGGGTCTGGACGATACTCCAGAGTCAAGATGTGTATTACCGCCGCCAGAAATGCGATGTAAAAATCACAAGCACCGTCAAGATTTCAAGCCGTCCCAAAATCATGCACAGGCATAAAATCAGTTTTGCGGCATCCGGCAGGGCCAACGATGTCACCAACACCGGGGCCGGTATTGGAAAAGGCCGTGGCGACCGCGCTCATGGCCGTGGCCAGATCAAGTCCTGTCGCCGTCAGAGTGATTGTAAAAAATGTATTGGCGAGAACATAAAGGCCGAGAAAACCAAAAACGCTTCTTACAACATCATCGCTCAAGGGTTTTCCCTGATAACGGACGATGAACACGCCATGCGGATATATAAGCTTGCCCACCTGTTTCTCCCACGGCTTTCAAACATACGACAATGCGCATAATTTTAAGACCGCCCGAAGTCGATCCGGCGCAAGCCCCCAGATAGGTTGCGAAAAGAAAGAAAACCATAACGAAAGATCCCCACTGCATATAGTCCGTTGTGGCATAGCCGCAGGTGCTGACCACAGAGGAAATATTAAAGGCAGCATAACGAAAACTGTCGGCCAGACTGTAATCGGAATTATGCCAGAGCCAGAAAGTCAAAATGCCGATGAAGGCCATCATTATGAACAGGGTTGCGGCCATATCAAGGGCGTAGCTGTCAAAATACCCATAAGAAGCGTCGTGCGTGGAAAATCCGGCGGTGGCTATGGTGGTCATGGCGTGGTTGATCGCATCAAACCAGTTCATGCCGAGAACTTTGTATGTCAGGCCGAACAGACTGGTCAGCGACACATAAGCAACAAAAACAGACGTCGCAATATGTGTGGCTCTGGGCATGAGCTTTTCGGATTTATCCGAAGATTCTGTGCGAAAAAGCTGCATTCCGCCGATACGCAGAAAAGGCAGGAACACGATGGCAAAACCGATAATCCCGATTCCGCCTATCCACTGGATAATGGAGCGCCAGAGCAATATGCCATGTGACATATCATCAAGTCCTGACAGCACGGTCGATCCCGTTGTTGTAATCCCTGAAACAGTTTCAAAAAGCGCATCAATAAAGCGAATGTCAAGATCCGAGAAATACAGGGGGATAGCCGAAAACAGGCTCATAAAAAACCATCCTGCGGTTGTAATCAGAAATCCTTCCCGGATATTAAAATTCTCAAACCCGCCACGGTTTCCCAGCACAAGAGATCCTCCGAAAAAGAGTGCGGTGAACGCGCTGATGAAAAAAGCGGAAGTATTAGAATGACCATTCCCGTAATCAATGGCTGCGGGAAAAAGCATCATCACGCCAAGAATAATGAGCAGCATGCCGCTTGTGAAAAAAGTCAGTTTAAAATTCATATTGAAACCATATCCCTTTTCAGGACAGGGATAAATGTTAAAAAGCGAGAGTCAGACTCTGTCGCCCCACTCAATGTTGCCCGCCCGGCAAACACCGGACGCTTGTCTCTTCAAAAATTACCGCCTCTATAAACGTGTTGGAAAATTGAGAGATGGTGAGTTAAAAATTTTGTGGCATTTTCTTTTCTTTTCACCTACAAATAAGTATGCAAAATCCTGAGAAAAACTGGTTTGGCGAGAAGCAGGTAGAGGCCAACGAGAAAACCCGTCTTGTCCGCAATGTTTTTGATTCTGTTGCCGACAAATATGATCTTATGAATGATCTTATGTCCGGCGGCATTCATCGCCTTTGGAAAGATCGTCTGGTACGCATGATCCGTCCAAAACCACAGGATCACCATCTTGATGTTGCCGGTGGTACCGGAGATATTGCGTTTCGCATTCGCAAAGCAGCGGGCTCCCATGCCCGAATCACTGTTTGTGATCTTGATGAAGCAATGCTCAATATCGGACGCGACCGGGCACTTGACCGTGGTTGGCTTGACGGATTTGACTGGATCACAGGCAATGCGGAGACGCTGCCTCTACCCGATGAGTGTGTTGATGTCTATACAATCTCATTCGGTTTGCGCAATGTGACACGCATTGATACGGCTCTTGCCGAAGCCTATCGTGTTCTTAAACCGGGAGGACGTTTTTACTGCCTTGAATTCAGTCATGTTGAAGAACCTTTTCTGGCACGTATTTATGACGGTTATTCCTATCGCGTGATCCCGCGTATTGGCCAGCTTGTTGCCAAGGATCGGGGAAGCTATCAATATCTGGTTGAAAGCATTCGTAAGTTCCCCTCTCAAAATGAACTCACACGTCGTATCAAAGCGGCAGGTTTCGAAAATTCCCGCTATATCAATCTAAATTTTGGGATTGCCGCCATACATCAAGGCTGGAAAAATTTCGATTTCAAAGGCTCTGAATAGAAAACAACAAATCCTCTTGCATTTCTTTTTAAAATCAAGTAAATAACAGCCGCTATCGAATTAAATAAAGGCTTAGCACTCTTTGACAAACAGGAAAAAAGGAAAAACAATGAAAAATATTATGAAAAATATAACACCCTCAATTACAATCATGGTTGTGGGTCTTGTCGGTGCCTACTTCGTTTATAATACATATTTCAGTGACCGTGTCTCTGCCGATATGGCAAGCATTACACCTGCATCAGGCCAGGAACTGGTTGTTGAAGAACAGGCCACCACTCAAGAAAATATGGCCATTGAGATGCACGAAGATGCCACTGAAATGGGTGATGATGCCGTAGAAATGCATGAAGAGGCCACTGAAATGGGAGAAACTGCAACTGAAATGGGTGAAGCAGCCGAAGAAATGCACGAAGAGGCCACTGAAATGGAAGAAACTGCTGAAGAGATGCATGAAGATGCAACAGAAGCAGAACATACAGAGACAGGGGCAAGTCACTAATTTTATTCTTCCTGAATAATCCTGAAACAGCCTCTTACAAATAGGGGGCTGTTTTTTTAGAAGTATAGTCACTTGCATTAAGAGTAAGACATTTCCGTTATATCCGCCGACAAGCCTGCTTTGCAAGCCACGGGTGACGATGATGTCTTATTTTAATAAGGATTACTATAAACTTGACAAAAGACGGTATTGCATTACATAATCAACAGTCTAGGCAGTCAGAAACACGGCAACGAGTAAGTAACACTATGGACAAAACAAAAAAGTATTTTCTTCGAAACATCGCCCCGCCAGCAGGTGTGATGCTTATCTGTATTTTGGGCGCTTTTTTTGTATATAAAGGTTATTATACAGAACCTTATCATGCAAAATCATTCGCCAATATCTAGCCTGCTGCCGGTTATGAGATTTTCAACAAAAATAATCGCATTCCCGTCTGGCGCGGACAGCAGCAATTCTGGCAGTAATGCTCGACCTTTGATAATTTTTTATATAATATAACTCTATTATCATGGAGCGATATTATAATGACTGATTTGAAGGACAAGAAGATTCTTCTAGTTATTTCCGGAGGCATTGCCGCCTATAAGGCACTGGAAATTATCCGTTTGATCCGCAAAGCAGGCGGCACAGTGCAGTGCATTTTGACAAAAGGGGGAGAGCAATTTGTAACGCCGCTCAGCATTTCCGCCCTAAGTGAAAACCCTGTCTATACAGATCTTTTCTCCTTAAAAGACGAAACAGAGATGGGGCATCTTCGTTTATCGCGTGAATCCGATCTTGTGATTGTGGCGCCTGCAAGCGCTGATATTATTGCCAAAATGGCTTGTGGGATTTCTGATAATTTGGCTCTAGCAACTCTTCTTGCTTCAAATAAACCAATATTTATTGCACCCGCTATGAACCCGGTCATGTGGGAAAATCCTGTGACACAGGATAATATTGCAAAGCTGCAAGCACGAGGCATAATGCAGATCGCCCCCTGTTCCGGTGCGATGGCTTGCGGCGAAACCGGTACAGGCCGTATGGCTGAACCGGAAGACATATTAGAAATTATTCTTGAACAGTTTCATACATATAAGCCGCTTTCCGGCTATAAAGCCCTTGTCACCAGCGGGCCAACTTACGAACCTTTGGATCCTGTCCGTTTTATCGGCAACCGTTCCTCCGGCAAACAAGGCCATGCCATTGCTACCGCCCTCGCCGCTTTCGGCGCCAAAGTTACACTTATCACTGGTCCTGTCTCTCTTCCAGACCCATTTGGAGTGGAAACGATTCATGTCGAAACAGCGCACGAGATGATGTTGGCCTGTCTTGCGGTTCGTCCTCCTGATATTGTTGTTTGCGCCGCAGCCGTCAGCGATTGGGCCGCAGATATTTTTTCCTCCGGAAAAATCAAAAAAGACAGGAAGCAAAAGCCTCCCTCTATCGCCCTTAAAGAAAACCCTGACATTCTCGCCATGCTTGCCGCCCCCTCACCACATCGTCCGCAGCTTGTCATCGGCTTTGCTGCCGAAACAGAAAATCTTCTCGAGACAGCCACACGCAAACGCCTTGAAAAAAAATGCGACTGGATTCTGGCAAACGATGTCGGCACAGAAAAAATCTTTGGTGCAGACGAGAATCATGTATATCTGATAACCGGAAAAGATACAGAAGACTGGGGAAAGCAAAGCAAACATCTGATAGCACAAAAACTTGCTGAAAATATCACAGCTTATTTTAAATCAACTGACATTCAAATAGCAGCAGAGTAGTATTTTATGACAATAAAAAATGCAATAGAAATTGAGCTTACCCCCCACGAACACGCCGTGGGGCTGAGCATTCCGACCTATGCCACGGAACAGGCCGCAGGCATGGATCTTACAGCGGCACTGGAAGAGGCTATAGAGCTGGCGCCGGGAGAACGTGCCTTGATCCCGACAGGCGTATCTATTGCCTTACCACCGGGCTATGAAGCGCAAATCAGACCGCGCTCCGGTCTTGCTCTTAAATATGGTGTCACGGTTCTCAATACGCCGGGAACAATTGATGCCGATTATCGCGGCGAAATCAAAGTTATTCTCATCAATCACGGTCAGGAAGATTTTACCGTGGAACGCGGCATGCGGATTGCTCAAATGGTCATTGCCCATCATATTAATGTTGAATGGAAAGTTGTAAAAACCCTGAATGAAACCGAACGTGGCGCGGGCGGCTTTGGATCTACAGGCACAGCCACCTGATAATACTGTTGAACAAACTGAAAAGATATTCAATTCGGAACTGTTGCCTGCCCATTTTATCCAGAATTTTTACAAACCCGACACAGAAGAAACTCTTGCCTATAATGTTCAGGAAAGAATTTTAAACTTTATGAAACCGGGATCTCAATAAAACCATCTAAAACCGATCCGGATTTAAAGGACTTGCAATACCTGTTGCATCACATTCTATGAGAGATCTTGATCCTATACTGGTCATATTGGGTCTAACAGCGCGCGGATCTTTTTGATAAAAACTGGCATAACTTTTTGCGTAGCACTGGCAAAATTCTTCCAGACCCACCTTCAATTTAAATCCATATGATTTGTGACATTCCTCATAAGCGAAACCGGCTACCCCTGGAATATTAGGACATTCTTTTGCAACCCTGTCTCCTATTGTAATAATACTCATCGTCGGATCAGGATTTAATAGACGAGCATCAAAAAACTTTCCGGCAACACACTCACAATCATGAAACGAGGCAAAAAGCTCTCTTTTATTACAATATTCATAAACCTTATTACTTTCCTCAATGACTTGCGCCTGATCTTCTGGAGAAAGTCTGCTATAGATTTCATGACTTAAGGTTGAATTATCCGTTTTCTCATTCAGATAATCCGTTACGCCAGAAGATTCTAAACGGATTGTTTCTTCCTGAGCGAAGGCATTTGTATGAGTTGAATAATAAAGAGCCATGACAGCCATAAATAAAAGGAATGACAGTGTTTTTTTGATCATAGGGTATCCATTACAAAAATTTACAAAAATAATATGGTATTGAATAATAAAAAAGCAATAAAAAAGGCCGGATATTCGGCCTTTCATTACTTCTTTGAGGTTATGCCGTTGCCTGATTTTTCTGCGGCTTGTCTTCCTGATTATGCCCTGAGACATGCCCCTTTTCATCAAGACCCCTGATTTTATGCCATAGACCCTGAATATCAAATCCCCGTGATGGCTCTGTGACAGCAGGCATATTCTGGTTCTCACCGCGCATTGTTTTTACAGTTCTTGTACGCTGTTCCATTTGCTGACGGCGGATCCGGGAACGGCGCTCCCGCTCTTTTAATTCCTCTTTCAATTCTTCAGCCTGCTTCTGGCTGAACTGGCTGGTCAAAAGCGTTTGCTGCGCCTGTTTCTGCCATTGATCACGCTGCTCTTTCAGATCATCAACCAGATCCTTTGTCAGATCAACCTGCTCTTCCAGCATTTTAATTCTCATTTTAAGACGCTCCATCTCAAGCGTCTGCGTTGCTTTCACAATCTCTGCCTCAACGGCTCTCTGATCTTTGCTTTCCGATTCTTGTGGCATCAGTCCGAAGGCGCGTTCCAGCTCCGATACATCCACGACACGGCGATCATTCCCATCCATTTCATAGGATAATTTGCCAGTTTTCATAGCACGCTGTATCGTTGATTTTGATTTGCCTGTCAATTCAGCCGCTCTCTGAGCACCTACTTTCGCCATGAGTAAAACCCTCCCCGGTAATAAAGTTACAACAAAGTAATCATTCGACAACTGTCGATTTTGCCCTATGCAGGCTTTTCTTCAGAAACTCATTATAAAAATTAAGTCTACTCCTGCCACTGCAGAAAACAGTTTTACAAACTGCGACTTGATCGGGCTTTATTTACTTACCCTTACCGTTCTTGCCTTCTGCAGCAAGGCGCTTATTCAGCAGCAATGTCAGCCTTTGCCATTGTGCCCCTGAAAATAAATGTGCATAGAGAAATGGTAACCATCCTTTACGCCGCCACTCCATAAAATCAGCATCATCAAGCTCGGATAGTTTTTGCTCGTCAATAATACGAAAACCGGAAAAATTTATTTTCTTGCCTTCACCAATATTAATCTCGGCCTGACGCTCGACAAGCAAACCACTTGTACCCAGAACCCTGCTGAACTCAAGCGTCTGCTGAGCTGCAGCATGATAAGACTTACAAAACTCAAGCGCATTCTGCGCCAACTGTGATGGTTTTCCATCTTTTTCAAAGAATTTCTGATCGCCATTTTCATTCACAATATTATCGGCCATATCAACACAAAGCGTTAGTTGATCACTATCCGGCATTTCAGAAAAAATAAAAGGGTAGCGGCGGATATAAGCAGGGATATAACTATTTGGCTCCCATTCACCTTTTTCATTTAAAAACAGATTTTCATTATCACGCAAACCGATCAGAGCAACAGGTGTGGCATTTTGATCCGGACTGAATGCGATAGGATAAAAATGGCATATCTGTGGCATCTCGATCATATTAATAGGCACAGCATTCACACTTTTCGTAAATCCCATCCCAAAATTTTTCTGAAGACCGAGATTCGCATGTTTTTTTGCATCAAGAGGTGCCGGCTTCGTATAAAATAAAGGCATATTTCCCGCAGGCTGCTTTTGTATGTCTTGTGCCATTGCTTCTTTTTTAGCCATCAAACGTTCCTTTTACGAAAATCTTTATTATCGAATATAATATTTAAACAATTTTATAGCATAACTCAAGAAAAGTTACACTCTTTTAAAAAATCATTTTTATAGACAACATCCAAGGTCATATTTCTATAATCCAACAAGAAGAGATCTTCTGTTCCACTTTGCCTATTTTATTGTCATTCCGTAAGATTGCGCACGCCTTTGCGCTTCTTGCATATAGGCATCATACGCGACCTGATCTCCCGTTTGTAATTTAAGGTTTGCCAGAGTAATTAAAAATGAAAGATCTGTACGCCCTTTCGAACGTGGCCATTGCGCCCCGCTTTCCAAAATATAGATCGCTTTTTGAATATCTCCCCGGCTTTTGTACATCGTTGCAAGAGCAATACGTGATTCGGTTGCCAGCGGATTCCAGTCGATTACTTTCTTTAAAAGAATATCAGCCCGTTCATAACCATCATCCAGAACAATCCCGTCTACAGTATAAAAAAGCCGCGCCCGTAAATCCCATATTGTTGTAAAAACCGGATTACGTTTTTCCGCTTCATCCAGATAATACATCGTTTCTTCATATATTTTTTTTACCTGCTCCTGATTCATCCCGCCTGATTTATTCCACAAACTCGCAAGACGCGTCCGGGCTTCGTATTCATAATAACGATTAAAGCTACCCGGCGCGATTATCCCCGACAGTGATAAAAGCCGCTCCGATTTTTCACGGTGATTCGCCGCAGCCTCTTTTTGCACCTGTCCAATCATATGCGTGGCGGCTGAGGCACGAATAATCCATCCCGCCGTAAAAAAAATCACAATGCCCATTGCCGCTATTGTTATTTTTTTCATGACCCCTTCGGGCTTCCAGAATATCCGTGTGCTAAAGTCTCCTATCACCTTTTCCGTTGCCAAATACCAGTAAGCCAGCATAGCGGCAAGTGGTAATAACATTCCCGGCATATAAAGATGGTAATTTAAATGTGCGTGTCCGGTCAGTGCCAGCATGCCACAGAACGGGGCTACAATTTCAAGCCGTCCGCGCATGTCAATACCGGGGGCACGAACAGCTTTAATCGTTCTGAGCAAAATACAGACAAGAACACTATAAAACAGTAGCGGTGTCATCACACCCGTTTCCGCCCAGAATTGAAGAGGATCCATATGGGCAAAAAAACCGTCACTACGGTCAAGCGGTAATCTGTAATGAGGATAATAAAAGTAAAAAGTTGCAAGACCTGTCCCCAACCAGAAATGATCCTTGATCATTTTCGCCGTCGATTCCCAAAGATAAAAACGATCCTCAAGACTGCGCGTCTCCATGAATGTTTCCTGAATCGTAGGGCGCACAAGATTTTCCAGCGTTTCCTGACTATTGCCAATCAAAGGCACCAGAACGGCCAAAGCCAGAATAAACAGAAGCTTTTTCCACGGAAATCCATCAGGATTGCGAAAAATACAAAATGCCAGCAGAATAACAGAAGCAATCGAGCAACTAAAAAATCCTGCACGACTTTGTGTTACAACAAGCCCTGCATATAGAATGGACAGAACTGCTGCAGAAGCAATCATCTTCCACCTGTTTTTCGCAAGCATAAAAATCCCGATCGCAGGGGCAATTCCGAGATTAAGGAGGCCAGCCATACTATTCGGATCAAGAAAAGGATGATGGATACGCGGCCCATACTGGTCAAACAGAAATAAAAACTGCACCAGCGCCCAGACAGCAAAGGCCACCATCGCCAGCCAGAGCGCCAGAACATGAATTCTTGTCCATTCCTGCGCATTTTGTGCCAGAACAAAAACCGCAAATAGAGCCGGAAGGATACTCAGAATAATCGTAAAAATAGTGCTGACATACGGAACCGTGGACCAGAACAAACTGGCCAGCAGCCAGAACCAGAACAGCATGACAAATAAGAATGTATAGCTGCGTGGAATCGCCCAGCCATTTTTCAGTCCCGGGAAAAGGGACAGTGCCGCAAAAGCCAGTAAACTGATAATCGCCGGCGCAAGAAGCGGACTATCCGTGCCCACAAAAAAGACACTACACGCAAAACCGGTTAAAAGAAGAGGGACAGAAACAAGCCAGAGCCATACCAGATATTTTTTTATAGTCTGCATTATCATACCGAATCGATCGCCTCTCAACCCTAACAGGTTATTCTATCCCGATCGCAGCTTTATAAAGCTCGATCAGTGCCTCTTCTTCCTGTCTTTTATCAGCATCCATATTTTTAATCTTCAGTACTTTTTTCATTATTTTTGGATCAAATCCCGTTGCTTTGGCTTCGCCATAGACATCCTTGATATCTTCGGCAAGGGCGGCTTTTTCTTCTTCCAGACGCTCGATTCTGTCCAGAAATGATTTTAGTCTTTTACCGGCCACACCGGCCACATCCTGCGGCTCTCCATCATTACCGATCGGAAATGCCTTAACATTCGTTTCACTCATTTATAAATCTCCCCGTTTTGCTTTTTCATTCAACTCTTCAAAATAACGATTTTCCTGATCAGGATCATGTACCGCCTGCGGGCCGTCATAACAACTAAAAATTCGTTCATCCTGCGTTATTTCCTTATAACAATCCCCAAGTCTTTGAGCCCACGCCTGACATTGTTCATCAGTTTGTATCAGATCATTACGAATTTCGACCAGTATATTCGGTAACCCAAAGGAATCAGCATGAGAATCCACTGTTGTCCCCCGTAAAAGACGGGCATCATAAGGCTCGTTATCACCAACAACAAAGCCCTGTTTTTTAAAATATTCAATCGTTGGAAGCGGCAAACGCCCGTCCTGCCTCCATAACACTCCTATTTCCCAGGGTCTGATCTGTTTATAAAAACGGGGGACAAAGCTGTGGATTGAAATAAAGGCCGGAATAATATCACGCGAAAAAAACTCTTCGCGCATCGCCTCAATTTTCTGGTGATACGGCGTATATATTTCCTTAATTCTCACAAGACGATCTTCTGGAGACAACGAAAGATTGCCCGGGACAGGGCTTTCATTATCCGTATAGGGGGAGATAGATGTAGGGTGATTCGTACGACGATTTAGATCAATAACAAGACGGGAATAATTTGCGAGAATTGTAGGACTATCCAGTATATCCGACAAATACTCAGCGACTTTTCTTGTGCCAACATCCCATGTCATATGATGGATCTGCAAATCCTGTTCGGAAAGTCCCAGATTATTCAATTTTTGGGGAACATTATGGGACGCATGATCACAAACAATAAGAAACTTCCCTTTTCCTTCCGGATTTTTTACAACATAAGGTAAAGGGTCCCCTTCCTCCAACAAAGAAGACATAACAAAGTTTCCTGTTTCCGGAATAATTGTCATATTGGCCCTTATTAAACGATTATTCTATACGTTTTCATTAGCGCATTAGAGACATCAAAGGCAAGCTTCCATTCAAAGAGGCTTCTGCTTCTGCTTTTTCTTATTGTCTCTGCTTCCGTTTTAGCGCTTCCCAGGTTTCGATAACCAACCCATCAACACCCTTGCCTTTTTCAACGCGCCCTAATTGAACACGCAAAACAAAAAACTCTGATCTGTAATCATCTGTTTCAAGATTTTCATAGCTTTTTGTGCCGGAAGGAAGGAATGTCAGATTAACAGGAACATCATAAAGCCACCGATATCGACCTCCGGCAACGCCTGCCATTTTAAGTTCAGGCACTTCAGTGACAAAGCCGTTCAAATCAAAGTTTTTACTTTGTATTAATCGGATAATATTGGTGGCATCTAGAAATGTTTCAAATTCTTTCAATCCATTTACACTTAAAAATCGGGCAACCTCATTGGCATGCGTCTGATTATCTGCAAGCTTTATTGTCAGAATTTCTGCAACCGCATTTTTCAACCACTGGCTGATTGCGGCCTCGTGCATGTGTGCCAGATCAAGTGTCTTGTCAATACTGGTATTATTTCCCAAAGGACTATACACAATTTCAGGATCAAGCTCGACAGGCTGCGCGGCATTTTCGGCAGCGGCAAAAGGAGCCATTTCCGTTTCCCGTGCCTTTTCTGCTTCCTGATCTACAAATTGTTCAGGAAAAAATATCTGGAAAACATCCGGTATTCCATTATTACGATCCACATAAAATGTAATCGTCGACAACGTAAAAATAAGAATGACCAGTATAAGCAGAAGAACAACGTTTTTCATTAAAGTCCTTTTTCAGAAAAATTTGACCGGAAAGATGGCACTGTCTTTTTAATTCTGCCCAAAAAACGTCCCAATTGCATTATATTTTCAATGCGTCTCCCCAGAAAATCTTCTGTTGTCTTCAGACCGTCACTATCATCATTCAACCAGACCAGCGCAACAGAACCAATAACACCGCTCAAAAGACCGCGTTTTGTATAATGATTATAATCTGTTGCAGTGTCTCCTGCACGATTCCAGATACGATCAGCTGTGCGCCAGAGAACACGCCCCGCCTTTGGACTATGTAGCGGCACAGCCCAAAAGGCCAGCGCCGCCTGCTCAGCCTGACGGTAATCCTGCATAATATAAAATCGTTCCATAACGATTCCTCGAATCCTGTCCCTGACTCTCATATCATCCATATTGACATTTTCAAGCTTCTCCAGCATTTGCCTGTCGAGCCAATCCGCAAAATGTTCTACCACATCCGTTATTTTCCCCGGAAACACCGCCGCTGCCATAGTTTTATCATACCCCGATTGCACGGCAGCACGACTCACTATATCCCAGCACCATCCATCGAAAGGGACATCCGGCAACAAGGAGACGAGAATATCATCTTTTATATTTATTATACTTTTTGTCATAGATACTCTTTATACAGTTTCTTATTCCTGTAAAAAAGATATATTATCCGGCATGACGCAGAAAAAAATGCCGCACAGCGAAAAAAGTTCGGTCGGGAGGCGCATTGTCCGCTATGGCAGAGTGTCAACAACAATGGCTGGTCTGGCAGCCAAATTAGCAGGAGAGCGTTACCTGGGCATCAAAATTGAACGCGAGGAACATGCACAACAACTTTTGGGAGCCCTCGGTGATCTCAAAGGCCCCCTTATGAAGGTTGGACAAATTCTGGCCACTATTCCCGAAGCTTTGCCCCCTGAATATGCACAAGCCATGCAAGAGCTTCAATCTAATGCCCCGCCTATGGGCTGGCCTTTTGTACGGCGGCGTATGAAAACAGAACTCGGGGTTCACTGGGAAGAAAAATTTGCCAGTTTTGAAAAAGAAGCAGCAGCCGCAGCCAGTCTTGGACAAGTGCATAAAGCCGTTACACTCGAAGGGCAAGACGTTGCCTGTAAACTGCAATATCCCGATATGTCAAGCGCTATCAATGCCGACCTGAACCAGCTTAAAATTATTTTTTCAATTTATGGTCAATACGATAAATCAATTTCAACAAAGCATATTCTTGATGAACTTTCCGCACGGCTTTACGAGGAGCTTGACTATGAACGGGAAGCAAAACATTGCAAACTATACAAGTGGATGCTTCGTGATGAAAGAAATGTACATGTTCCCGATATCATTGACACCCTTTCAACCGATCGTCTTTTAACCGGGACATGGCTGGAAGGCAAACAAATTATGGATTTTGCCGATGCTCCGATGGAACAGCGAAATAATCTGGCTTTGAATATGTTTCGTGCCTGGTACGTCCCTCTTTATTATTATGGTCTTATTCACGGAGACCCACATCCTGGTAACTATACAGTCTGCGAAGATGATTCGATAAACCTGCTTGATTTTGGCTGCGTCCGTATTTTTCCACCGGAATTTGTCGGCGGCGTTATTGATTTGTACCATGCCTTACAGAACCATGACGAGGCTCTTGCTGTCCATGCCTATGAAACATGGGGCTTTAAAAATATCAGCAGGGAACAGATGGAAACCCTGAATATATGGGCAAATTTCCTTTATAGTCCGCTTCTAGAGGATAAAATCAGACCAATAGGCGAAACAAAAGATGGTGTCTATGGACGCGAAACCGCACAGGAAGTTCATGAAAAATTACGCATGGCGGCTAAGAACGCAGGAAGTGGCGTGACCATACCCCGCGAGTTTGTGTTTATGGATCGTGCCGCGCTTGGCCTTGGATCAATTTTTATCCGCCTGAAAGCCGAAGTGAACTGGCACAATTTATTCAATGAGATGATTGAGAGTTTCAATAAAGAAACAATGCGCAAAATACAAAATGATGCACTTGAAAAGTTCGGCATTTCCTATGAATAAAATTTATACCAATCCTCTTTGTAAAGACTGAAAGAGAATTGGTAGCCTGCGGGGTATCTGTACGCACGGATTATCGGTATTACAGTGCTTAATTGGGAACAAGCTGCCGCAATGACATTTGATTGGCTTTTGTCTGGGCAACCTGAAAAGCTGATTTTTTTCTTGATTTTTCATCAGCAGGAACAGCATTCCATATTTCCGTCAAAGATCCCACACGCCCTGCCCATATTTCCGGCTTCAGAATCACATCAAGCTGATGCTGCCCGGAAAGGATCTCAATAATATTTTTTCCTTCCTTGTCCCTTGTAAGCAAATCCTTATTCTCCAGCCTTTGACCATTTTCCTGTAAAAGAGACACGACCTTATCAAATTTCCCAAGCTTGGTCGCCCTGTGCAAACAGGTTTCCCCTGAAAATCCATAAGGTGTACGCAACATTTCAAGAGTAACAGACTGTTTTTTTTGTGCCAGAACATCGCTTATCTCATCAATATGATCCCACACTTTTTTGAGACCAAGAGGAATTAGAGGATGCCATTCCGTTTTTTCCTCAGGGGGAACGTACAGAATCTCGGTAAGATTTTCTGCAGAAATGTTTTCATTAATCGTCACTTCGTTCTCATATTTATTTTCGACAATGTCTTTTAGAACTTTATAGATATCTACCTTCCCCTTACGCGCATCATCACAAGCTTCATAAAGCTTTAAAAGCTCGTCCGGACGCCCTTCAAATACAGTGGCATTAAAAATCTGCTGTTCTGAATAGTTATCAAATGCACTCTCGACAAGAGAGACAGCTTTTCCTCTTTTAAAAAGAAAAAATTCGGCATCGGGAATCTCGTTATGCTTTTTTAAATGCCTGTAAAGATCTGCAAAAGAATCCCATCCTCTTTTATTATACAAAGCATGATCCCCATCATAATCCGGAGTCAAAATATCTTCCAGCCGGATGTGATCTTCTTTGGATTCCAGAATTTTTATAACGTGGACAAGAACGCCATTTCGAATAGCGCCAAATACATCCGCAGGCGAAACCCCTATTCTTTGCAAATGATCTTCCCGAATCTCGTTCCCCTCAAGACTTGCCACCGCACGTCTAATTCCAGTGAAATCTTTTCCGGCTCTTTGTTCCCTTTCCAGAGAATACCACAAATCCTCCATTTCCGCACTATGACCCTTCCATAGTTGCGGAGAAAAACACTCTGACAGCATCTTGCAATCTGCTGCCATCTTCACGACAGATTTATTATTTTCCAGCGTCCTGGCAATATCATCAATAGTGATGGCCTCATTATTTTTCTCTGTAAAATCTATGAGCTTTTGAAAATTCTTCCATGCTTCCGGATATTCAAAAAAACTTTTTCCATTCGGCAGAAGAGAAAAAATATCTTCTTTCGAAACAGGGCTGACGTCCAGTAACGCACGCGCCATATCGCTGTTCCATTCAACATCTGTATACACCTCATGGTCTTTCTCAAAACCAAGCAGCATTCCAATAACCAGTTGTGCTTTTTTATTCATTCTAAATTCCTCATGCTGCTTTCGGCTTTACCGCCTGTTCGGTAATATAATGTGGCAGATAACATTTAAGATCTTTTCTTAAAAGGAGCGCGGCAGCATTTCCAATTTCGGATTCATCTTCTGCTTTATCCAGCCTATTGCGCATCAGGAAGGCTTCCTTCACTTGATAAGATAATGTTTTCATCTGCGAAGATAAAACAAAATCAAAACCGCTCTGAATCTCTTTTTCTGCTCTCTCTGCCGTGAGATCAACATAAACAAGGCGGGCTTCGTCAAAAGAACGCTTCAGGCTTTTGCTGATCTGCCCCTGACCAGCGACCAACAAACGATCAAGAGCCTTATTCCAGACAAGCTGCAAAGACTGCTCCTTTGCCTGTCCCTTGTTATCATGATCGCTACGCACCATTACCGTTGTCACGGCAATACCGCTTTCCGATCTGTTTTCCGCCATGGCCAGACTTTCATCAACCATACCGTCCTGCCCCGGATTGACCACGCCTGAATCACTCAGAGCTGTATTCCACAACCGCGTCAGATTATGCTGGCGCAACCCCGGTGTTGCCAGCGTTGCCAGCAATGCCTTCTGCGATAGAAGTTTTTTAGCGGACGGTTTTGCCGGAGACTGATTATCATTTCCCGCAACAGGAACCATATCAATATCACCCGCTTTTTGAAACGGAGTCTGGTGACATTGATCCGAATTATTATTAAAGACAATCAGTGCCGGATCATCTTCTGCAATTTCATCCAATCCCCTCTGCACCACAGACACTGGCATAACATCATCATTATCCGCTGTAATATCAGGGTAATATTCCCGCAAGGAATCACATAATCTGTCCCGAATATATTTTGTACGGATGTCCGGCTCGGCGCTATCGAACGGGTTACTATCAAGATACTGGGCAACCGTTTTACGATCGCTTTTCATTCCTTCGGTCAAGGATGGCTCAATCAACCCGCAATCTGCCGCCAGACGCATTAACTGATTCCC
>PFTR01000143.1 GCA_002789675.1 Alphaproteobacteria bacterium CG_4_9_14_3_um_filter_47_13
CTTTTTGTCATATCGGTAGATCCCTTTCGTTTTAATGTCAGAATTCCACCTTAGCAACATGTCCGATTTTCTGGGACCACCTCTAATAACGATCAGTCCGGCCAGCAGATAAATTCCGGCCATAACCGGAACAATTTTTGAAGCCGCTGCAGCAATTGACCTGATTCCGCCAATAATGACCGCCCCGACCAGTCCCGCCAACACCAGACCGAACACCCAGCCTTTCCCGAACAGCCAGCTTTCCGTGCCGCCTGTGACATTCATAACCTGCATATAGGCCTGATTGGCTTGAAACATATTACCGCCGCCCAGCGCGCCGCCAATACAGGCCATAGAAAACAGCGCCGCCAGAATGCCGCCAAGATACGGGATATTCCGGTTATTGAGCGCATCCCGCAAATAATACATCGGTCCGCCGGAAATTGTCCCACCATGTGCCGGATCGTGATGATGACGATATTTTACCCCCAGCGTCACTTCAATAAATTTGGTCGACATGCTGAAAAGCCCCATAATGACCATCCAGAACGCCGCGCCGGGGCCACCAACTGTAATCGCCACGGCAACACCCGCAATATTACCAAGTCCAACCGTACCGGAGAGCGAAGTCGCCAGTGCCTGAAACGAGCTTATCATGCCGACAGCATCAGGTTCGCTGTGCTTGTTAAGCGCAACCTCCACAGAATGTCTGAAATAACGGATATTGATAAACCCGAAATAAACCGTAAAAAACAGCGAAGCGGTAGCCAGCCATAGTAAAACCAGCGGTACTTTCAGCGGATCACCTGCCGCATTATCCAGCCCGAGATCTATACTATAAAAAATGACCGCTTCCGATATATCTGCAAGCGTTACAAAAATATCATTAATGACTGAATCTATGCTCATGAAATTCCTTTAATTAATTTCTTTTTCTTCCTGTTCCGATTTACAGACTTCAAAAGCCCATTCCAGCCAGGGCAATAAAGCCTCGATATCTGCTGTTTCAATGGTCGCCCCGCCCCAGATACGCAAGCCCGGCGGCGCATTCTTGTATCCTTTGATATCTCTGGCGACATCTTCCCTATCAAGCAATTTACACAGAGTGCTGATAAAAGCTCCCTTTTCATCATCAGAAAGCGCCTCGAACCACGGGTCTGTTATTTTAAGGCAAATAGAAGTGACCGAACGTATGGCAGGATCTTCAGCAAGAAAGCCAATCCATGGTGTTTTTCCGACCCATTTTTCAAGCGCTGCCAGATTCGCCTGCGATCTTTTGATAGTCTGCTTCAGACCGCCGATTGATTTTACCCAGTTCAGCGCATCCAGACAATCCTCGACCGCCAGCATAGAAGGCGTATTAATCGTCATGCCTTCAAAAATTCCTTCATTCAGCTTGCCTTTTTGTGTCAGACGGAAAATTTTTGGCAAAGGACGGTCCGGTTTATAATTTTCCAGCCGCGCCACGGCGCGGGGGCTTAAGACCAGCATCCCGTGTCCGGCTTCACCGCCAAGACATTTTTGCCAGCTCCATGTCGTAACATCCAGCCTGTCCCAGGGTATATCATAGGCAAAAACCGCTGATGTTGCGTCACAAAAACTCAAGCCCTTCCGCTCCCGTGCAATCCAGCCAGCGTCAGGAACCCGAACGCCGGATGTTGTCCCGTTCCATGTAAAAACAATATCATTATCGGAATTCACTTTGGACAGATCGGGTAAAAAGCCGTAATCTGCCTCATACACATTAGCTTCCAGTTTCAGATGATCGGTAATATCCTTCTGCCAGTCACTGCCAAAACTTTCCCATGCCAGCACATCAATGGGGCGCACGCCAAGCATTGACCACATTGCCATTTCAATCGCACCGGTATCCGAAGCCGGAACAATGCCGATATGATAATCAGCCGGAATAGCCAGCAATTCACGATGTAAATCAATAATTTTCTGCAAACGCGTCTTGCCGGGCGCAGAACGGTGAGAACGCCCCGTTAAGGCATTGTTCAAACAATCCACACTCCAGCCCGGCCTTTTGGCGCAGGGACCTGATGAAAAATTCGGATTTTTCGGTTTCCGGGATGGTTTTTCCATGGAAGTGATCCTGTTATATTCTCTACTTCCGTAAGAATTGGATAAATTGCTGTATTTTGCAAGCGCTTTATAAGAGAACTAATTTGACGCTGTCTTATCACAACAATTTTCAATCATATAAAGCAGCAGATCTTTCATGCCCTTGTTATTAACGCTGTAAATAATAAAGCGTCCGGCACGGCGGCGATGAAGCAAGGCGGCATTTTCAAGATGGGATAGATGAAAAGACAAGGTATTTTGCGGCACGCCCAACGCCAGACTGATATCTCCCGCTGAAAGACCGCGAGATCCTGCGCCAACCAAAAGATTGAGAATTTTCAGCCGCGTCTCTTGTCCCAGAGCGTTAAAAGCTTTGATAATATCTTCAATATCCATTCTTCTATGATAATAGAAACATAGAAAAGGGCAAGTGTATTTCATAGTTCTTGACCTTGATGTTTCTTACCACGTAAATTACAGGAAATGGACGATAAACTAAATTTAAGACGCTGTATTGAAAATCTGTCCCTGAATCCGGGGGCGGAGATGGTGCGTTATGGCCGTGCCAAAAAAGATATTCTTTCTCTGGCACAGGGCGAGGGGGACATGCCAACGCCTGATTTTATCATGGAAGGCGTTCGTAAAGCGATGATGGCGGGGAAAACTTTTTATGGCCCTGTTCTTGGCTATGAAGAAGTCCGGCAGGAAGTGTCTAATTACTATACCCGTCTTTATAATATCAATATGCCGACAAACCGGATTTTTATGACCGGATCAGGCACAACGGCCATGCATTTTGCACTGAATGCCTTACTGGACAAGGGGGATGAGGTTGTAGCGCTAACGCCGATCTGGAAAAATCTTCTGGGCGCTGTCGAACTGGCACAGGCAAAATTCAGGGAAGTGGCGCTGCGCGAAACTGAAGGGCAATGGCAGCTTGATATGGACAGGCTGATCAGTGCCTGCACAAAAAAAACCAAAGTGATTTTGATAACAACGCCCTCCAATCCGGCCGGCTGGGTCATGAGCCGCGAGGAAATGCAGGTTTTACTTGAATTTGCGCGATCACAAGGGATTTGGATTGTCTCTGACGAAGTTTATGGCCGGATCATCTATGACAGACCCCATGCGCCAAGCTTTCTCGAAGTTGCAGAATCGGAGGACAGACTCTTTATTATTAACAGTTTTTCCAAGGCGTGGGCAATGACAGGATGGCGTATGGGCTGGCTGGTAGGGCCGGCGCAATCGGAAAACGCCATTCGCGATATCGCGCTTTACAATAATCTTTGCCCGCCAAGTCTGACCCAATATGCGGCGATGGAGGCTCTGCGGCACGGCGAACCTTTTATCCGGCAGCAGCTTGACCTGTGGCAGTCCAATATGGATTTTCTTTTTAAACGTTTTGAAACGATAGACCGTATTCATGCCGTCTGTCCGCAATCAACATTTTATGCCTTTTTTCGTGTGGAGAATGAGCCGGACTGCTTAACACTGGCGCGGCGGCTGATTGATGAGGCTGGACTGTCTCTGGCACCGGGCTGCGCCTTTGGCAAAATCGGAACAGGCTATATGCGACTGTGTTTTGCGGTATCACAAAAAAAGCTGGATGAAGCAGTTGACAGGCTGGAAAAAGCTTTAAAATAAGGGAGAGTAACATGCGCGGCTATTTCAGTATCGGCGTGGAAGGAATCAGCAAGGAAGGCAATGTCGGCAATCTGGTTCGTTCGGCACATGCCTTTGGCGCCAGCTCGTTTTTTACGATTACTCCGAATATTGATATTCAGGCCATGCGTATCTCCGATACATCGGGCGCCTTTGATCACATTCCCTATTACCAGTATGAAAATGTTGAAGAAATGTCTTTACCCAAAGGATGCCAGCTTGTGGGAATCGAATTGATCGAGGATTCCATTCTATTGCCGAGCTTTTGCCATCCTCTGCGTGCGGCCTATGTTTTAGGACCTGAAATGGGAAATCTTTCGCCGGAAATTCTGGAATATTGTGCGTTTACTGTAAAAATTCCCATGAAATTCTGTGTCAATGTCGGCGTTGCCGGCGCTCTGGTAATGTATGACCGCATGCTATCCATGGGCGGACCGGAAGGACGTTTTGCAGAGCGTCCCGCACGGGCGGGTGGGCCTGTTGCCCCGCCACCACAGCATACACAAGGATTACGGCGTCTTATACGTAGTGAAAAATGATTTTTATAACGTGTTTTATAAATTAATTGGTTATGATTTTAAAAATTGCCTTTAAATAAAGGGAAAGGAGGGTATATAATAACATTTGCATATCTGGAATATAACGCATTAATCCTGACTAACTTTCAAGGTTGAATATTATGATGAAGGACAAGTTTTTTGCCATAGTGGCAATGCTATATGTGCTAACCCTTGCCGGACAGGCTATGGCCGCAGAGCCGCGCCTGCTCGGGAAATACAGCGACTGGGAAGCCTATGTCTTCATGGAGGGCGATAACAAGGTCTGTTATATGGCCAGCCAGCCCGCAAAATCCGAAGGAAATTACACCCGTCGCGGGGATGTCTTTGCTCTGATTACGCATCGGCCTGCCGAAGGATCTAAAAATGTATTTAGCTATATCACAGGTTATTCCTATAAACAGGGAAGTGATGCAACTGCAAAAATAGACAGCACCAGTTTTACGCTGTTTACACAGGATGAAACAGCATGGGCACCTGATGCCGCCACTGACAATAAAATCTCTGAAGCCATCAAGAAAAGCAGCAAGATGGTTATAAAAGGGGTGTCTTCCCGTGAGACGGCAACGACGGATACATTCAGCCTGAAGGGTTCTTCAGCGGCCTATGAAGCTATTTCAAAAGAATGTAATGTAAAATAGGGAACGGGTTACATTATGAAACATATTGAAGTTTCAAAAAAAATTAATCTGGGTAAGGCTGTGGCTGCCAGCGAGCTGAAAAAAGCCTTGAGCGGATATCTTGGAAAATCAATCGATATTGAAGAAATATCGGGAGAAGATACCGATTTTAAAATAAAAGGAACAACAGGATACCCATCAGGTCTCACAAGACATGCCCGTGTTGATCTGAATATCTCGGTATTTTGTCAGGATCAGGATAAAACGGCACGGGTTATTATCTCCGGTTATGCCCGGGCGGCCCGATCATTGATTATCTTCTATTCTTTTGCTTTTCTTTTGCTTCTGGTTGTAGGACTTCTTCCGGGGTTTTACGAGACAGGACAGGAAGAAAGCGGCGCGATTGATGCTCTGTTTTTTCTAATTTTCGGCATTTTTATCGTCTTTGATGTTAATAACAAATTATCTGTCACAAAAGAGAATCTTGAAACGGCGCTCAACTCCCTTGATACAATGTTTGGATAATGGATTTAGAATCATTATTTTATCCTCTGAAAATAATATAATGATGTGAAAGATATCATTGGCATTTTTGCTACGCTATGCTAACGCTGGCATGATTTTGAAAGATGGTACGTAGAGATAACGAATAGAGCGAAGAAGATTGACGTTGAAAATCAAGCTTATGAGGCCGGATTTATTTCCTGAAACGGCATTGAAAAAAACACTCCGCTGGTGCGGATGTTATTTATCTGTACGTCATCGCTATATCCTGACAAAGAAAAATCGTCTGAGATTACGTGTTGCCTTACCTTCCGCAGGTATTTTTGTATCTGTTGTTCTTTTAAGCTTCAGCGCCTTTACCAGCCCGTCACGCGCCATTTACCTTCATAATGATGTTATCGCTTTTACCAATAAAAACGATATCGATCTTAATCTGGCAGTCACTCAAAAAAATCTGAAACACGATATTCCTGGTCAAGATCAAAATGATAGATTAAGGGAAACGGAGAGGTTTGCTTCTGCTATTGCGCAGGAAACAGCTTTATTACCCCGTGAGGAGACTCTGCAGGTGGGTAAAGGCGATACACTGGCGGGCGTTTTGCAAAAAATAGGTGTCAGCGCCGGAGAAGCCTATAAAGCCGTTCTGGCGATGGAGAAATATTACGATCCACGTAAAATCCGCCCCGGACAAGAGATACAGGTTCGTTTTGACCCTGTAGAAGATGACGATCATTCCTATCAGTTTTCACAGATGAAACTCGAGATTGATCCCCTGACGGCTGTCAGCCTGAACCGTACAGCAGAAAATGGTTTTGAATCAACATTGCTTGAAAAAGAAGCGGTTACACAGACCTATGCGGCACGCGCTGTTATTGATGTTTCCCTTTATGGCGCCACATATCAGGCTGGCATTCCCGCTTCCGTCGCGGCACAGGCGCTTCGTGTTTTTTCATGGGATGTTGATTTCCAGCGTGATATTCGCAAAGGTGATGCGCTTGAGGTCATGTATGAGCAGCTTGAAACGCCGGAAGGTGTTTATGTGAAAAGTGGCGATGTGATTTATGCGCGTCTGATTGTGAATGGTCAGGACATGCCGATTTACCGCTTTGAAACAGCCGATGGGGATACTGATTTTTATACGGATAAGGGCGCAAGCATCCGCAAGGCTTTGCTGCAAACCCCGATTGACGGGGCACGGATTTCTTCGGGTTTCGGAATGCGGCAGCATCCGGTTATGGGCTATAGCAAAATGCATAAGGGCATTGATTTTGCTGCGGCACGAGGAACACCTATCTATGCCGCCGGAGATGGCACAGTCGAAAAAGCAGGCCCCTATAGCAGTTTTGGCAATTATGTCCGTATCCGTCACAATGCCGGTCTTAAAACAGCCTATGCCCATCTGAATGGCTTTGCGAAAGGTATGAGCGCCGGATCACGCGTTAAACAGGGGCAGGTCATCGGCTATGTCGGAACCACGGGACGCTCAACCGGTCCCCATCTGCATTACGAAGTCCTGCAGGATAATCGTCAGGTCAACCCGAAATCTATCAAGATGCAGCAGGGGAAAGTTCTGGCTGGAAAAGAGCTGGAGAATTTCAAATCACGTGTTGCCGAAGTAAACCGCCGCTATACTGCCCTGACCAAAGGCACAAAAGTCGCGTCGCGGCAGGTTGAAAGAGAGAGCGCCCTTCGTTAGAGCTTTACAGAAACCGCTTCGGCCTGCGCTTCTCTCTCATCGCTGGACTTTACAATGCCAATCTCGCTGTATGACAATAGTGTGGAATCAGGTCTATTATTAAATGTATGCTGCTCACATAAATCCTTCTGATTCTTCAAATATTCATTGTTTGGACACTCATCTCAAATGTGTTGCACAAAAGGCTGCAGAATTTGCAAAAAACTTTTGTTCTGAGGATTGGGCTTATATCGCTGGCTTATGGCATGATTTAGGAAAATATCACCCTGAATTTCAATCTTATATACGCGAAAATTCAGAGGCGCATATCTTCGGAGAAATACCTAAAAAGGGACGCGTCAACCATTCTTCTGCGGGGGCTTTGCATGCTGTTGAAAAATTCGGATCGCACGGACGAATATTGGCATACCTAATTGCAGGACATCATACGGGGCTTCTGGATTGGTGTGGGACTGAAGCCTCAGGAAACAGGAGTTTACAAGAAAGATTATCCGAAGAAAAAGAGAAAGCCCGCTTAAAAGAATTATTGGCATTTAATCTTCCTGATTTCGATAAGCCAAAGCCATCCTCACGTCCCCCCACCGAAGCAACCTTAGATTTTGGTCATTCTTTATGGGTAAGGATGCTGTTTTCTTGCTTGGTAGATGCAGACTTTCTGGATACCGAAGCCTTTATGAACGAACAAAAGGCCGATCTACGGATGGCGGAATTTTCCTCTTTGGCGCAATTACAGGAGGCATTGAATAAACGCCTTTCTTCTTTTGTTAATATGCAAGGTGAATTGAATGCTTTGCGTACGAATATATTGGCGCAGTGTCGTAGAAAAGCCTCAGAAAGATCAGGTTTATTCTCCCTTACTGTCCCGACCGGGGGTGGAAAAACATTATCTTCAATGGCTTTTGCTCTGGATCACGCTTTGAAACATGGCAAATCAAGAATTATCTATGTTATTCCCTATACCAGTATCATTGAGCAAAATGCCAAAGTCTTCAAAGACATATTCGGTGAAGAAAATGTCATTGAACATCACAGCAATTTCGATGATGGGAGCAGCGAAACTTCACGCAGCCGCCTTGCTTGCGAGAACTGGGACGCGCCAATTATTGTTACAACGAATGTCCAGTTTTTTGAATCCCTGTTTGCAGCACGGACAAGCCGTGTACGAAAATTGCATAATATCGTGAATAGCGTTGTTATCTTGGATGAGGCACAGCTTCTTCCTGTTGATTTGCTGCTTCCAACTTTAAAGGCGATTGAACAGCTTGTCCTTTCTTATAAAACATCTCTGGTGTTTTGCACTGCAACACAACCAGCATTGACCCGTTCCAGCGCCGTTCACGATCTCAAGAAACACGGGTTGAATGATGTACTTGAAATTATTGACGACCCTGACGGGTTGTCTGGGAAACTGGAACGGGTGACATACCATTTCCCGGAAGATTTGAATCAGTCCAGAGAATGGGAGGATATTGCACAAGAGATGCAGGTGCACAAACGTGTACTATGCATTGTCAATCGGCGCGATGATGCACGGGACTTATATAAAATCCTGAAACAGCAGGACGGAGATGAGGGGCTGTATCATCTTTCTGCTCTGATGTGTCCGGCACATAGAAAAAGCCTTATCAGTGAGATTAAAGAACGAATAAAGGATGAAAGTCTGCCTACACGGGTTGTGAGTACGCAGTTGATTGAAGCGGGCGTAGATATTGATTTTCCGGTTGTGTACCGCGCTCTGGCTGGGTTGGACTCTATTGCTCAGGCTGCTGGACGGTGTAATAGAGAAGGAAAACTAGGGCATAAAGGCGGACAGGTATTTGTTTTCGTTCCACCCAGACCCGCGCCGATGGGAATTTTGCGGAAAGCGGAATTTGCTGGAAAAAACGTTTTGCGAATAGCCAAGGCAAATGGAGAGCAATCTTTAACACTTGATATGTTCAAAGGGTTTTTTGATAACTACTACAATGAAGTAAATTCTTTGGATAAAAATGATATTCTTGCTGCGCTGAAATCAGATCGGTTTGAATTTGAATTTCAGGCTGCGGCTAGGAAATATAAGATCATAGATGAAACTGCACATACTTCCATCGTTGTACTGTACGAACCAGAATACGATGATATTCAAAAATGGCTGAATATACTGAAAAACGAGCTGCAATCACGATGGGTGTATCGTAAGCTACAGCCATATACCGTTAATATCCCAAAGCCATGGTTTGACACATGCGTCAAAAGCGGTGACATAGAAGAAATAATTACTGGAGTATTTTTTGCAAAAAACGTATCGTCCTACGATAGCGCATTAGGATTTATTGGAAATGATATAAATTTATCCGAACAGGGTAAATTTGTTAGTTGAAGGCCTTATATGAAGATATTTTGTTTACACGTTACGGGAGATTACGCCTGCTTCACGCGTCCCGAAATGAAAGTGGAGCGGGTTTCTTATGATGTGATTACGCCTTCGGCTGCGCGGGCGGTTTTTGAGGCGATTTTGTGGAAGCCTGCAATTTCTTGGAAGATACATAAGATAGAAATTTTGGAACCTATCAAATGGTTTTCTGTGCGGCGCAACGAGGTGGCATCTAAAATATCTGTGCGCAACGTGCAAACAACCATGAAGGGCGGGGGCGAGGTTCTCGGTCTTAATATAGAAGACGACCGCCAGCAACGTGCAGGGCTTATCCTTCGTGATGTGGCATACCGGATTTACGGCTCTTTTTCGATGACGAATAAGGCAGGGGCGGATGATAATGCAGCCAAATTTGAAGCCATGTTTGAACGCCGCGCCGCGCAAGGACAGAGTTTTCACCAACCCTATCTGGGATGCCGCGAATTTCCATGTTCTTTTTCACTGGTTACGGCGGCCAATGATGACAAGCCTCCGATAGACAGCAGCCTTGATTTGGGCTGGATGCTGTATGATATGGATTATACGCAAAATCCCCCCACGCCAAAATTTTTCCGTGCCCAGATGGATAAAGGCGTTGTTATGGTAGAGGGTGCAGAGGTGCGCGGATGATTTTACAAGCTCTTTATGAATATTATCAACGTAAATCAGCTTTGGATGCAGACAGCATTGCGCCGGAAGGTTTTGAATACAAGGAAATTCCGTTCGTTATTGTGATTGATAAAAATGGAAAATTTATCGATTTACAGGATACGCGGGAAATGGATGAAAAAAAGAAACTGCGGGCTAAGTCATATCTTGTGCCGAAAGATGTAGGACGTTCGGGTAGTAAGGCTGTTGCTAATCTATTATGGGATAATACGGAGTATGTTCTTGGCATTAGTTTGCGCGGTGAACATGATGAGAAAGTTCAAAAACGGCACCAAGCATTTTGCAAACTTCTCAATGATATATTTGGTAATGCGCCGATTGAACCTGTGAAGGCTATTTTGACCTTTCTTAGAGATGCAAGTGAAAAACAAAAAATGCAGGAACACCAAGAATGGAAGAAGACAAATGTAGAAAAAAGTGCAAATTTTACTTTCAAAATTTTAGGTGATCTGGAAATTATTGCCGTAAAATCAGAAGTGCAGGAAATTGTCCGCAAAGCCGTTTCATCTCAATCAGATCAAATCATAGGTCTTTGTCTTATAACAGGAGAACGGCAGGAGATAGAGCGGTTACATCCAGCAATCAAAGGGATAAAGGATGCAAAGCCAACTGGTGCAAAAATTATTTCGTTCAACGAACGAGCTTATGAATCTTATGGGTACATAGAGCAGCAAGGTCTGAATGCGCCCGTTGGGAAATCCGCCGCCTTTGCCTACACCACGGCATTAAATATGCTGCTGGGTAAGGATTCCAAGCAACGTATTCAGGTAGGTGATGCCTCCACTGTGTTCTGGGCGGAAAAAGATACGCCATTTGAAGATTTCTTTGGCGATCTTATTACTGATCCTAAAGATGACCCGGATCGTCAGGTGCGAGCGGTTGAGGCCTTATATTGTTCACCGCAATCAGGCGCCAAGCCCATAACGGAAGAAAAAACAAAATTCTATATCCTCGGCCTTGCGCCGAACGCGGCAAGAATTTCTGTGCGGTTCTGGCATGTGGCAACGGTCGCCGAAATTTCCGGTTATATTAAACAGCATTTTGATGATCTTAAGATTGACCGCGCCCCGCATCATAGCCCATACCTCTCCATTTTCCGCTTGCTGTCATCCATCGCCACGCAGGAAAAGGCCGAGAATATTCCGCCTAATCTGGCAGGGGATACAATGAAGGCGGTCATTGCGGGAATGCCTTATCCCGCAACACTGCTACAGGCGGCCATTCGCCGCAATCGCGCCACGCAGGATGTATCCTACGCCCGCGCCGCGCTGATTAAGGCGTGTTTGAACCGATTTAATCGTTATCATCATAAATTTGAAAGGGAATTAACCATGGGTCTTGATCCTGAGAATACCAATATAGGCTATAATCTGGGGCGGCTTTTTGCTGTTCTGGAGAAAATACAGGAAGAGGCAAATCCGGGGCTGAATGCCACAATCCGCGATCGTTATTATGGCGCGGCAAGTTCTACACCTGTTTCTGTGTTCTCAACTTTGATGAAACTCAAAAATCATCATTTATCAAAGTTGGATAATCGAGGGCGCGCCCATAATCTGGAAAAGGAAATTGCTGCTATTGTCAGCCATATTGAAACTTTCCCCAACATCTTGAAAATTGAAGATCAAGGGCGTTTCGCTATTGGTTACTATCACCAACGCCAACAATTTTTTATTAAAAAATCCGCCAACACCGAAGAAAAGGAAGCTGCCTAATGTCTGATACAACCCCTGTAAATCGCGCCGAATTTGTTTTGATTTTTGATGTGAAGGACGGCAACCCGAACGGTGATCCTGATGCTGGAAATCTGCCGCGCATGGATGCAGAAACGGGCAAAGGCCTGATTACCGATGTTTGCCTGAAACGCAAAATCCGTAATTATGTAGGGATCGTGAAGGGTGAACAGCCCCCCTATGAAATTTATGTCAAGGAAAAGGCCATATTGAACAAGACTCATGAACGCGCTTATCAGGCCATCGGCGTTGATATTTCCGAAGGAAAGGAAGGAAAACGCAAGGGCGGCGGCGATGATGTTGCCAAAGCTAGGGACTGGATGTGTCAAAATTTCTATGATGTACGAACCTTTGGCGCGGTTATGTCCACGGGCGTAAATTGCGGACAGGTGCGCGGGCCGGTGCAGATTACCTTTGCACGCTCGGTTGACCCGATTGTGGCGTTGGAACATTCCATTACTCGTATGGCGGTCGCCACTGAGAAAGAGGCCGAAAAGCAGGATGGCGATAACCGTACAATGGGACGCAAGCATACTGTGTCCTATGGCCTGTATGTAGCGCATGGATTTATTTCCGGTCATCTGGCGCAGCAAACGGGCTTTGGCCAGGGGGATATGGATTTGCTGCTGGAGGCTCTGGCCAATATGTTTGACCACGATCGTTCTGCGGCTCGCGGGGAAATGACCACACGCGGCCTTTATTTGTTCCAGCATAATAACCTGCTGGGCAATGCGCCCGCGCATGCGCTGCTGGATCGCGTGCAGGTCACCCGTCGAAATGGTGTAGATGTTCCGCGCTCCTTTGCGGATTATGCCGTAAGTGTGGATGAGAGCAATTTGCCGCAAGGCGTAACCTTGACGCGGGTTGTTGATGTTCCTGCGCTCAAGAAAGTCGCATAAACGAAAAAACAGGGGAAGCAAAATGACCAATTCTTTTGCTTTTCCTGAACCCATCTTCCTTTCCGCCATCGAGCATTACAGCTATTGCCCGAGGCAATGGGCGCTCATCCATCTGGAGCAGCAATTCGCCGAGAATGTCCATACGATGCGGGGGAATGCCGCACACAGGCTGGTGGATGACCATAGCATCAAGAAGGAAAAGCATATCCGTATTGAGCGTTCCTTACCGCTTTATTCCCTGAAATATAATCTGGTGGGCAAGGCGGATGTGGTGGAGTTTCATGCGGGCGGTGCAATTTATCCCGTGGAATATAAACATGGGAAGAAACGTGCCAGGGCGCACGATGAATTACAACTCGCGGCGCAGGCCGTTTGCCTGGAAGAAATGCTTGGCAAGCCTGTACCTGTGGGCGCGATTTACCATGTGTCCTCCAGACAACGGCGTGAGGTTATGATTGATGAGGCTTTACGCGCAAAGCTGCAGGAAACGTTGGAAGCCATGCGAGAACATGAACGGACAGGTACAATGTCGCCACCAGTTCGCGATGCGCGGTGCAAGGAATGTTCTCTGAGTGAGATATGCCAGCCTTTGGCTGTAAATGCCTGTAAGGGCAAAAATATTTCCGCCCTTTTTGTTATAGAGGATGAATAACCAATGCCACAGATTATGAATACGCTCTATGTAACGCAGGAAGACAGTTATGTTCGCCTTGAAAATGATACACTGTGTGTCGAAGTGGATCGTCAGAAAAAATTACAAGTCCCCCTGCATCATATCGGTAGCGTGGTCTGCTTTGGAACCGCTGGCATGTCATTGCCAGCCATTCATCGCTGCGCCGATGACGGGGTGTCGGTTATTTTGCTTGATCGAAATGGCAGATTCAAAGCGCGTGTGGAAGGCTCAATTTCGGGCAATATCCTGCTCCGTCAGGCGCATTTCGCCAAAGCAAATGAGCCCGATTTCTGCTTAAGAATTGCGCGGAATATGCTGGCCGGAAAAATCCGCAATACCCGTCATTTAATGGTGCGGGGGGTGCGGGACAATAAGGACATCTCCACAGAAGATGCCTTAAAACTTAAAGAAACCGCCCAATATTTTGGCCATGTCATCCGCAAATTACCACATTTAGATAATATGGATAGTTTGCGCGGAGCCGAGGGCGATGCCGCTGCGCGCTGGTTTAGTGTGGTCTCGAACCTTCTTCGGATTACTGATAAAGAAGCGTTTGCGATGAATAATCGAACCCGCAGGCCACCACTTGATCGTTTTAACGCACTGATTTCTTTTCTATATGCTTTACTTTTAAATGATTGTCGTTCTGCTGTGGAGGCTGCTGGTCTTGATCCGCAATTAGGTTTTCTTCATACTGTCCGCCCAGGCAGGGCATCTCTCGCCTTGGACTTAATGGAGGAATTCCGAAGCATCTGGGCAGACAGGCTTGCCTTAACTCTTATCAACCGCCAACAAATTCAGGCCAGTGACTTTGTTATCAGCGAGGGCGGAGCGGTGCTACTTAAGGATGAAGCCCGCCGCACAGTCATTATCTCTTATCAGGAACGAAAACAGGAAGAAATTCTGCATCCTCTAACGGCGCAGAAAATGCCTCTGGGACTTGCGCCAATGGTGCAGGCACGAGTGCTTGCGCGTGTCATTAGGGGTGAAGTTGAAGACTACATACCTTTTCTTGTGAGGTGAAATGCTGATTATTATTACATACGACGTTTCTACTATGACAAAAGCGGGGCGCAGACGTTTACGCCGTGTTGCTAAAATCTGCGAAGCTGTGGGGCAACGTGTTCAGCAATCTGTATTTGAATGCCGCGTCAATTTGATGCAGTATGAAGAACTGGAGCGTAATCTTCTGAGAGAAATCAACGAAGCAGAAGATAATCTTCGATTTTACCGCCTGACGGAACCTGTAGATTTACACGTCAAAGAATATGGGTGTTTCAAGGCGATAGACTTTGAAAAACCACTGATTATCTGATAAATTATCCGTGTGTTTCGGATGCGCGCACCTATAGCGGTGTCGTTTTCTTGGATCATCTGCGCGGTTTGTATTGTATTGAAGTATATGAATAAAATCATGCAGCACATTACACTAATCAAAATGGATTATAACTTATGAATACGTCTGCGCTTTTATGCCATCAAAATGATTTTTTTCAGATGCTTTAGCGCAGAGGGTATCTGCCGTCCTTCGGGACGGCAGTGGATTGAAACCATACGTTGCGTTTTGAGAGACACACGGCCATGTATCTGCCGTCCTTCGGGACGGCAGTGGATTGAAACATACGATCATCGAGGGGAAATCCAGCTCGCAAGATGTATCTGCCGTCCTTCGGGACGGCAGTGGATTGAAACTGGCTATCAACCAGCTCGCGCGCATGGGCAAGCGTATCTGCCGTCCTTCGGGACGGCAGTGGATTGAAACTCTGATCTGCTCGCAACCGCGCCGGGGGCAGTTCGTATCTGCCGTCCTTCGGGACGGCAGTGGATTGAAACGCCCTCGCCTTTGCGTTCAAATACCGGATCAGGCGTATCTGCCGTCCTTCGGGACGGCAGTGGATTGAAACCTGCATCCCGAGGGCGAGCAGATACGAGATGAACTGTATCTGCCGTCCTTCGGGACGGCAGTGGATTGAAACCCTTGGGGTTTGAAAAGATAATCATGATTTTACAGTATCTGCCGTCCTTCGGGACGGCAGTGGATTGAAACACGATAAAATCCCGGCGAGGGCATAACCATGAATAGTATCTGCCGTCCTTCGGGACGGCAGTGGATTGAAACAACGCGAAGCAAGAGCAGATCCGGGGGCTCGAGGTATCTGCCGTCCTTCGGGACGGCAGTGGATTGAAACACGTTATGAACGCGCACGATTTCGAGGCGGGCGAGGTATCTGCCGTCCTTCGGGACGGCAGTGGATTGAAACTCGCGGTAATCAAGCGGCTCATCGATGAGAAAGGGTATCTGCCGTCCTTCGGGACGGCAGTGGATTGAAACCTCGTACATCATGCCCTCGGTTCCGTTTGAGAAAGTATCTGCCGTCCTTCGGGACGGCAGTGGATTGAAACGCCAAAACTGTGAGAGCCGCGCCCTGAGTAAGATGTATCTGCCGTCCTTCGGGACGGCAGTGGATTGAAACATTATGTGTACGCAGATAATGTTCTGCATGCTGCGTATCTGCCGTCCTTCGGGACGGCAGTGGATTGAAACAAACGCCTTGCAAGCTGATCCTGGGTCATGGTTGGTATCTGCCGTCCTTCGGGACGGCAGTGGATTGAAACATTGATGATGAGGAATTGCGGTAAAACCAGCTTGGTATCTGCCGTCCTTCGGGACGGCAGTGGATTGAAACATTAAAGTCCGGCGAGGATTGGACAAACGAAGAGGTATCTGCCGTCCTTCGGGACGGCAGTGGATTGAAACTCTTTTTCCGTTTTCGTGTCGCTGCACGGTCGCATGTATCAGAGGTGGTCCTACTTTGTTGGACAGGTTGGCGGCGTTTTTAAGGTGGAATCCCGTTTCAACAATTATGCCGCCATTGCGTAAATTT
>PFTR01000079.1 GCA_002789675.1 Alphaproteobacteria bacterium CG_4_9_14_3_um_filter_47_13
TTTCGTTTTAATGTCAGAATTCCACCTTAGCAACATGTCCGATTTTCTGGGACCACCTCTAACTGGTAAGGCTTGCGGCAGACATCCTGAATCGTGCTTCCCCACCAGCCGCCGCACCGGACGCGGTTCATAATGACACTGGCCACCGCCAGCATCCCTTTCTGTCCCTCGCCACGTGCCTCGCCCCAGATCGTGCGTGCCAGAATCTCGATATCCTTCTCGCAGGATGTTGATAGACGTGTTTCTTTTTCCTGTTTTACAACAGGCTCAAGTTTTTTCATTGTATGGCTCCTTTAAAAATATGAAAATTTAGTCTGAAACGCAAAGGCCGAGAAGTGGTACAAAGAGAAAAAACTTTGCATCACTTCGCGGCCGTTGCGTTTTAAATTCTATTCTTGTTTATGATCCCCGGGATGACGGTCTCCCCCGCGTCCGCCAGATCAAAAAAGCGCCCCTAATAGAAGCGCTTTAAAATTTAAAATATTAAAAATTATAAAATTTATGATGGAGTATAATTTTGATCTATATCATCTGTATAAATACAGACACCTTTTTTTAGGTCTGTATTTTTCATCTCTTCTGCTAACTTTCTCATTCTTTCAGCACCAGCCCCAATATATGTTTTATTTTCCTCTTCTTTCAGATCAAAAATACGACCCTCTTTATCTACTAAAGCAACCATTCTTTGATAATATTGATTTTCTGGAGCCTCGTCTAAAATAACCATATTGCCTTCTTCATCATCTGTAATAAAAACTACTTTATTTTGTTCACATTTTTCTTCTTTATTCAATTTCTTACCCTTTTCTTTTTATAATATTAAAACTATAAAATATTATAATTTTATTTTTATGAAAATGCAAGTCTTTTTCACTATAGAGACAAAAAATCATGTAATTACAATAGAATATGAAGAATTTGAAATAGGATTTATCCATCTTTTTGAAACCATTTGAAATAACAAAACTTTGCGTTACTTCGCGGCCTTTGCGTTTTAAATTCTATTCTTATTTATGATCCCCGGGATGACGGTCTCTCCCGCGCCATGCCCCCAGCGCCTCGGTTTTCATCGCAGTTTTATCCAGCTTGGCTTCAATCCGCAGCAGATGCCCGACCAGCCGCACTTCCAGCTCGCGCATATCAGTGATGGAGGCATAATTTTTGGCCACCTCCAGCTTGAACGCCGCCAGACCCTCGCGCAACTGACTGTTGCGGGTTTCGACAACTTCGCGTAAATGCCGGATTGCCTGCTCCGACTCCCGCCGCGTCCGCCAGATCAAAACAAAAAGCCCGCTCAAAGCGGGCACATCAATCACGGTAATCCACCAGATCAGTTCACTGCTCAGTAAAGACATGATACCTCCTGTTTTTTTGGTATAAACGCTTCATATAGAAACTTCGCGGTCTTTGCGTTTCATAAAAACTCAAACCTCGAAATCCGTTTTCGCCTCATGCATTTTTCCGCCGCTTTGCCACTCCTGCCGTCCTCCGGCGTAATAACGCCGTAATCGCACAGGCTCTAAAGACAGTGCCCCCGCCACGGCATCCAGTCCGTCATCGCGCCCACCTTTGGCACCCGGTCGCCATTCCTGTACTTCCCGAATAAAAGGCGTGTCATAGACACTGCCATGCACATATAAAAGCCGCGCTGCCAGCACAGTATCAAATGCCTCCATAATTCGTAAGTCTTTTGGTTTTGAGTTATGCACCTCTCGCACCGCGCAAGGCACACGCGCCTGCGCCAGTTCCCGCCTTAGAATACTTGGCAAAAACCGCCCGATCCCGTTTGTCTCCAGCGTTACTGACGGCAGATATAATTCTTTGGCAACCTGCGCAATCTGGCGGCACTGACAGGTGGCTTCATCCATATTGTCCTGCTGCTTTGTTTTTAGATAGACAATTCTGTGGAGCCAGTAACAGCCCGTTTCATCAGCATAAATCACTGCCAGAACACTGCTGTCATTCTGCCCGCGCCCGAACGCCGGATCCCACCAGGCACTGGCCGAAACCATTTTCCGGTCGCCGATACCGAGCAGATGCAGTTCCTTGATATAATCAAGCCGCGCTTCATAACGCCGGAAATCCTGTGGATCAAGCCGTCCCTGCGCAATATTCACCGGTACCAGCATCATCTGCGATGAAAATTTATTCGGCCCCGTACTACGGCGGATAAAATTAATATCATCCTGCGTATAACGCTCCGGCCATGCAATCGTACCATCTTCTTCGATCACAGGTAAAGACAGACGCAAAAATCCGGTAAGAAATTCCGTCTCTTCGCCAATTTCTTTTCGCGGCTCTTGCGCATAAATTGTATACCATGTATGAGGCGTTCCTATATAAAGCTGCATCCCGTTTGGCGTAAGAACATAATTCATCTCGGCAAGGCGCTCCCGCAAATTTTCGCGCTTTTCTGCCGTATCACATGTGTTCGGAACTTCCACATCATCACATATAATAATGTCGGCGCGGCTACCGGTAATATTTGCGCCCAGCCCCTTGGCCAGCATGGAAGGATCTCGCAATTCAAGATGACGTTTCACTGTAAAACGATCTGCCCCCCATTGGTCGGCGCGCTCTGGTTTTAAATGCAGCGTCAACGGATGACGCTCAAGAATACGTTTCACATTCCGTACCATCTTCCGCGCCAGCATAATATCCGCCGCCAGCACAAGAATACGCAAATCCGCCCGCCGATATAAAAGCCACGCCGAAAACAGCCCCGCAATCGTTGACTTGCCGCTGCTGCGGAAAGCCTGCAACAGAAGGTGCGTATTCTTTTTCTCCCACGCTTCCTGCAGCCATGCCGCCATACGAAAGTGGATTTCCGGTGTTGTCATCCCCTGCTGCCGGTTCCACAGCGCCACGAACAGACCGAATTCTATTTGTTCTGTCATTCATTTTGTTCCTCTTTTTTTATATATGAATAAATAACCCTATAAAAAAACCCGCCAAAGGGCGGGTTTGATCTGCATTACAGGCAAAAATAACAAAAAGCATCCCTGTGAAAACAGGGTTCTCCCTACGCAGGAGCGCTCCCGCTCTATCGACCCGGAATTTTGTATAGAGGTCTTTCTTCTTCAACTGTTTTTATTCTAGGCTCTTTTTCATTTTCCTGATATGCCTTTACGCCTTTATAAGCAGCATGAACAACAGAAGCCGCTGCCACAACAGCCGCAACACCCATCAGTGGTTTGACAAGACACCCGACTTCAAAAACTGTCGCCGCCATACCAAGAGACGGTGCGGCCTTTTTGAATGCCTTCTTGATTTCTGTCGCATTCGAAAGTTGCTCGAATCTATCATTGGCAATATCTTTGATCTGGCTGACACCCCTGGTAACCGATTCCGTAGTATTTATATAAGCGCTGATTGCCGCTTCCTGTGCCGCATTTTTCAATCTGTCCAGACGATCCATCTTCTAATCCTCTCTATAGCCGATATGTATAGATCATACCCTTACCAAAAAAATTACCATAATGTCAAGAATAATTTGTATCTGTTCATAATCTTTCTTTTTCCTTATGGGCGTTCAGTTCTTCCTGCGCTTCCTGAATCATGGCAGACAGGGCGATCTGGCGGTTATGATCTTCGGCACGGGCATCGGGGAGATCTGCCCATTGCGCGAGTTTCAGCAATAACTCGATATGCGAAATCGCCGCTTTGGCCGCCGTATGATTGGCGGCAAACTG
>PFTR01000145.1 GCA_002789675.1 Alphaproteobacteria bacterium CG_4_9_14_3_um_filter_47_13
TTTGTCATATCGGTAGATCCCTTTCGTTTTAATGTCAGAATTCCACCTTAGCAACATGTCCGATTTTCTGGGACCACCTCTGGACTCTCTACCCACCTTGCGCCAGCTACAATATCTTCTGGCTCTTGCAGAGCATCAATCGTTCAGCAAAGCGGCAGAATTCTGCTATGTCACGCAATCTACATTAAGCGCCGGAATCAAGGAACTCGAGACACATCTCTCCCAACAGCTTGTGAACCGCGCTGGTAAACAAATGACGCTGACATCCTTTGGTGAAGAGGTCGCAGAACAGGCGCGAATCATTCTTGCACATGCCCGGGATATCAGCGCCCGTGCCCGTTCTTTGGAAAAACCTCTGAGTGGCGCGCTGCGTCTCGGGATTATTCCGACTATTGCACCTTATTTGTTGCCGCAAATTCTGCCGCCGCTCCAGAAAAAGTTTCCCGATCTTGAATTACAGTTAACCGAAGATCAAAGCGCCCGTCTTGTCGAACAATTACGCAAGGGACTTCTTGATCTGGCTTTATTTGCCTTTCCCTATGATATGCCGGATATGGTGCAGACCCTCCTATTTGAAGAACCGTTTTATATCGCTTGTCCTGAAAAGACATGGCAGGGGAAGAATCCTGCGATTCTCGGTGATCTTGAGAATAAGGAGTTACTGTTACTTGAAGAAGGTCACTGTTTACGCGATCATGCTCTGGCGGCCTGCCATTTCCGCGCCAAAGCAGAACGCAGGATTTTCAACGCAACCTCGCTTCCAACCCTCATCCAGTTTGTCCAGCATGGCTACGGTATGACACTGCTTCCGAAAATGGCTGTAGAATGGGGAATAATCCCGAAAAATATTGAGATTATTCCCTTTGCCCTGCCTTGCCCGACACGGAAAATCGGCCTTATCTGGCGTAAGAAACATCCGCAGGAAAAAGAGTTCATCCTGTTTTCCGAAACTCTCGGATCCCTGTTTTTAAAATAAGAGCTTAAATATTCTTCTGAAAAGAAGTTGATTTCTGCGCTTCTTTTGGAACTTTACAGGAAAATATTTGTTGGCACAGTCTAAACCGCAGAAAAAGGAGATTTATGATGTTAAAAAAGAATTTATATATGTTTTTGTTTGGCGCGGCCTTGCTGTCTGCCGGAATTGTTCATGCTGAAACAACGGCCAATCCCCTGCCTGCTTACGCGGACGGGGCACCGCTTGTTTTAAGCGGCACGATTGACGAAGTCCGTAGTGATGAGTTTGATTTAAATTACGGCAGCGGCAAGATCACAGTAGAACTGGACGGCTGGGAATGGACCGGCAATGAAACGCGCTATTTGACATCCGGTGACCGGATCACCGTCAGCGGACGCATCGACGATGATTTGTTTAAAGGCCGTGAAATCAAGGCCGAGAATATTTATTTACCGGGTTCCCATACTTACTATTATCATACCACGGAGGCCTATCCTTCTTATTACTGGTTTGATGAGGATAACACTCTTAATGACGGTAGTTACGTTTCCATGCGGGGAACGGTCAATAATATTTCCGGACGCGAGTTTACTTTGGTGGGTGCCAATAAAGCCTCTATGAAAGTGGATACCGGCAGTATGCAGTATAATCCGTTTGACAATGGGGGTTTGCAAAAAGTTAAAAATGGCGACAGGGTTCATGTTTATGGTTCAATTGATGATGATTTTTTCGAGCGTCGGGAAATTATGGCTGACAGTATTATTGTATTATCACAGACCGGTTCTGTAACTCAGAATTAAGCAGACGTTAATTGGGAAAGATATGTACCGTCTTTTAGGCGGTACATATTGTTATTTTTATGAAAATTAAAACATTCCTTATCATACCCAAATATCAATAGATAAATGAGGAAATTCTGGCTTATGATGTTCTGAGAAGAGATTTTTTAAATTTTCCAGCAAATGGTGCCCAGAAGAGGACTCGAACCTCCACTCCCCGAAGAGAACTACGACCTGAACGTAGCGCGTCTACCAATTCCGCCATCTGGGCATTACATATACGATCGTATCTATCTTACCGCTCTCAAAAAGTCAAACAGCTTTATAATAATTATAGAACCCTCTGCAAAAGGGTTGTTTTTGCTCCACTCCAATACATCCCTGATGCTAATGATTGCCTCGTAAGAAAAGACGATACAAAAAACATATTCATTTCAGATAACAATTTCATATAATTTTATGCGGAGAAATGAAAAAACGGAGATATCTGCGCACAACGGACAGGGTGTGCCCATTTGGAAGAGGCTCTTGCGCGCTACGGCAAGCCGGAGATTTTCAACACCAATCAGGACAGTCAGTTCACGAGCTTTGAAAAAAAAGAAAAAATTGGAACAAAGACAAAAATCTTTTGTTTGTAGAATAATGCGAAAATACAACAAAGGAGAAAAACGATGGTTGAAACAATGACAAATGTAAAAAATATGGATATCGGCCTTGGCGCAAAAAACCGGAAGCATGTAGCTCAGGCACTAAAAATTTTTCTGGCTGACACCTACACACTATATTTGAAAACTCAGAATTACCATTGGAATGTAAAAGGGAAATTATTTCAGCCTCTACATCAGGAATTTGAAAAACAGTACAGGGAACTGGCTGAAGCCGTAGATACCATTGCCGAGCAGATTAGAGCACTTGGCCTGTCCGCGCCAGGTAGCTACAAGAGCTTTGCCCAGATGACCAGTATTGATGAAGCTGATGATAGTAACGTAATCAAAGCGGAAGAGATGATTAACCAGCTTACCCAGGATAATGAAACCGTCATCAAAAACGCAGGCAATGCATTGAAGATTGCACAGGATGCGGAAGATGAAGGTTCTGCAGACCTGTTGATCGAACGCATCAGGAGCCATGAGAAAACAGCCTGGATGCTACGTAGTTTTACTGCCTGAGTTTAACCAGATTAAAAACGAAAGGAGAAGAAATCATGACCAAAACTATCAAAGGTATTATTGCCGGGGTCGGGGTAACGTTTATTATGTCTGCCCTGATACTGGTCAAAACGGCAATGCACATCCTGCCGGGCATAGATGCTGTTTTGATTTTCACGAATATTTCCCAAATCTATTTTGGAACAGGAGCCAATACAGCCTATGGCTGGGCTTTGTTCTTTGCAATTTCCGGCGTGCTCTACGGCGCACTATTCGGAGGACTTGAGCGGCTATGGCCTGGTCGCACCGATCTCACAAAGGGGCTATGGTTTGGATTTTTCGTATGGCTGGTAGCAATGCTTGTTTTTGCACCACTTGCAGGATTTGGCTGGTTTGCTTTTAATTATAGTATACAGGCTCCCATACTATCTCTGGTCGGTCATCTGCTTTATGGCGCTGTTCTCGGCGTGTTTTACGCCTGGCTAAATCAAGAAAGGCCGCTGCAAATCAAGGAGCCTTATCTCCATTCACCATCTTAAAGAAAACCGAAAAAAGAACCCTATGCAACCCCCTCTGTTTAGAGGGGGTTGCATTTACTATTTATAGCTAAATTTATAAATACCCATATATTGTCATCACCTGAATTCATTTATGAGTTCTGAGGCAATCCATATAAAGAATATATTCCCCGGGATTTTCTATAGAAAATCCGGAGAATGAAGATATTTTAATATAGAACCCTCTGCAAAAGACTGTAAAAATCCTGTAGAATCATTTCATGCAAACGAGCA
>PFTR01000046.1 GCA_002789675.1 Alphaproteobacteria bacterium CG_4_9_14_3_um_filter_47_13
CTCTTCAGATGACCAGTCATAAATGCTTTCGGTTATTTTTTCTTTTGAAACGCTACGGCCAATATTACGGATCAGACAATCGAATATCGCTCGCTCACGGCCTGACAGATTCACGGGTTTTTCATCCGCTTCCAGATGGCCGCTGGCGGGCTCATATGAGATATTTTTATGCGTGATAACTGGAGCTGCTTGTCCAGCACTGCGGCGTATGAGAGCAGCGCAGCGTGCCAGTAATTCATCCAGATCGAACGGCTTGACCAGATAATCATCCGCCCCCGCGTTCAAGCCCTCCACACGGTGACGAACGGCATCGCGGGCGGTCAAAAGCAAAACAGGGATTTGATCCTTGTTTTTACGCAAGCCCTCCAGAAACACCAATCCGGATACGCCCGGCAGATTGATGTCCAGAACAATCAGAGCGTAAGACGTTGTTGCCAATGCATCCTGCGCCTCCTCGGACGTGCGTACCCAGTCCACGGCGTAAGTTTCTTTCAATCCTTCCGCTGTGGCTTTTCCTAAATTTTTATCATCTTCTACCAGAAGTAAGCGCATAATGGCATTTTGTACTATCTGCCAATTTCCGCAAGCTTTGCTTTGATTTCCTGCCTGCGTCCGGCATCGGCCAATTCACGGCCTGGACGATCCGGCGCCATAAGCGCTTTTTCCAGATAGGGTTTGGCCTCGGCTTCTCGGTCATCTTCAATCAAAAAATCACCGTAGAAGAAATTGGGATCAATACCGTCGGGGTTTATTTGCAGTGCTATTTTCAGATTCTTCTCAGCCTCTTCATCATCACCAAAGCCAACAGGCCAACCGGGAACCTGATAATATAAAGACCCAAGCGATGTGTAGGCTGAACCGTCAAGCGCGCGGGGGTTTTGCTTCAACGCCGCCTCAAATAAAGCTTTTGCCTCTTTGACCGTTCCCAAAGCGCTGACCCCGCCATCAATACCGGCTTTTGTTGAGAGAATGATCCCCTGCCAGATTTTCGGCTCGGCCCGATCCGTGTAGCTTTCTGTCACTTTTTGCGCATGCGCGCCGAGCTTTTCAAGGGCTGCGATCTGCGCATCCTCGTCAGGCATCTGATATTTAATTCTTGCCCATTCGGTTTGCAGATAACGGATCTGTTCCATAACCGGATCTTGCTGGACGTCTTGCGGCTGCGTGATTTCTGCTTGAGACTGCTGCGTGGCCGGACTTCCGTAATTCTGTGCCATAGATGGCGTTGAAAGCGCTAATAGCGCCGTTGATAAAAGCAGTGTTTTTTTCATGGGAGTGTCTCCTTTTCTAGGGTTTTAACAGTGGGATAAATTTGTGTTTATGATCGAACAAGACAGCGACATAGAGCACGCCAATCACGCACCCGATCACAAGGCCGGACGGATTAAGGAATAGATCATAGAGCAGAATGTTTGCAACAATCGGAGCCAGAAGAAGTAAGGCCAGCGGCACAAATCGCCGGATCAGCAGCATTAATCCGGCAATGACTTGCACGCCATAGACGAGCGGCAGCACATAGCCTGTATTCTCCAGCGCCTGCATAAAATCCGTTCCGGCCTGTGAGGGTTCCGGAATTGAAAAGAAATGCAGGAAATTGTTCAGGCCGAACACAAGCCAGAATAGACCGAATAAAGCGGTGATTATTTTCAGTGCTGTTTTCATGCCGCCGCCTTTTGAGCTTGCTGCTTTTTTCTGGCCTTATCAGCATCCAGAATTTCCTCGCCGATTTTACGGTTTTTTTGCAAACCCTGATCGATGATGCGCGGGCAATTGGCGTTGAGAAACGCGAAGAACCGTTCCGGCCAGCCGAAGCGCACTTCGCGTTCTTTCTTTATAACCGCCTCAAATATCCTTGCGGCTACATCTGCGGGATTATCATGATGAACGCCGGTTCGCTCGTTAATTTCAGCCCGCGTACCTGTATTCATCCCGGTGTGAACCGCACGCGGCACAATATGCGTGACCGTTATATTCGTGCCGCCAAGCTCACGGCGCAAGCAATCGGAAAAACCCTTTAGTCCCGCTTTGGCGGTAACATAACCGGTCAAATGCGGCAGCGGGATGAGACCCGTCATCGACCCCATATTGACGACCTGGCCGGAACCACGCGCTTTCATACCTGGCAGAACAGCCTGACAGAGCCTGACCGGAACCATCATGTTGAGGGCTATAATCGCCTCCAGATCCTGCTCTTCGCAGTAATCAAAGACATTATATCCGGCCATGTTAATCAGGATATCGGGCGTATTGGCTTTCAAATACGCGCATGTCTGGTCCAGGTTACCGACCAGATCACCGTCTTTTTCGATGTCATAGACAATCACATTGGCGCCCGCATCTTTTAGATGCTGGACAAGCGGCGTACCAATCCCGCCCGTTCCGCCGGTGATATAAACGGTTTTTCCGCTCAAGAGTCCTTTAGGCTGCATGTTTCATCTCTCCTTTATGGGGAATGGCACGCAAGACATTCGCAAAAAGGCGGAATGTGTTTTGTGCCACCTCGATGATCGCGGCCTGATCTTCGGGATCAGTGATTTTATTCACCGTCTCTTCGAAAAATTTCATATGGCTGATATCCAGCTCGCCGTGGGAATAAAGATACGAGAAAGCCTTTTTAGATAGACCGAGTTTGTCCTTCACTGCATCCGCGCCTTTATTGGCGATCTGTGTAGACGTGCTTTCCAGCATGTACACCATGCCTAAAAATCCAACCGGATTTTTGCGGGTGATATAATCGTAATTATAGGCAATCAGAACTTGCGTCTCCAGATTGGGCGTGGCATTGCGCGCCGCTTCCTTGCTGCCGCCTGCGGCCTCTATATCGTTGAGGATCCATTCCTCATGTCCGACTTCTTCTTCCTGATACTCAATGATCGCTTTGTGCAGCCATTTTTTCGATTGGGGCAGCTTTGATCCCATCGTCATCAGGAACGGCACTGTGTGCGATACATGATGATAGGCCTCGGTGAGATAAGCGATATAGGTTTCGCGGCTGATATCGCCCTGCATGCCGTCCGTCAGTTGCAGCACCGTATAAAGTCCATTGCGTGCGGCTTCGGTTTCTTTAACCAGCGTGTTGTAAAAACTCATGGGTTTTCTCCTTTTCATTGTTTTGGGTATAGAGGGTTAAAATTTGATCGCGGCGCGGACGGCCTGTGCCGGTAAGCGTGCCGTTTTGCACCGTGAAGGGGGGAACGATTTTAAAAACCTTTACCTGCGCGTAATCAGGCAGGCTCTGATTGGCTTTATCAATCGCGCCTTGAATATCGGCTTGCGGTGATGAAAGCACAATCAATGCAGATAAAAATGGCTGCGCGTCACCATACACAATCACTTGTGCAATCGCGGACTGCGTGAGCAATGTAGCTTCAACCCATTCCGGTGACACGTTGCGGCCGTATGAGGTAATCAGGACATTTTTCTTCCGCCCTGTGATAGACAAAAAGCCGTTATCATCCAACTGGCCCAGATCGCCAGTGTTAAAAACATGCGGCACGGTTTCGCCGATATACCCCAAAAATCCGGGATCTTTAATCTGGATTTCAACATCAATAATCCGTGCCTTGATATGAGGAAGAAGTTTTCCCACGCTGCCTAGTTTATCATTCTGCGGCGTATTTAATGAAACCACGGACGCGCATTCCGACAGGCCGTATCCTTCATAGACAGGCAGACTCATGGCGCGCGCTTGCTGCACCAGCGCAGGATCAACCTTCGATCCACCAACGGCAATAAATTTCAAATGCGGCAACGAGCCATGAATAGCGACTTGCGCCATCAGAGTCCGCAGGATTTCCGGCACTAAAATCGTGGAACTGGCTTCAGTGTTTTTAAGAACCTTATGCACATTCTCGTAATTCTGGCCAAAGCCCTGAAGCCCCGAAATATTAATCGTGCATCCGGCCATTAACCCTGCGTAAACCCCAGCGACATTTTCCAGCAGCACCGCCAGCGGCAACACGCAGGCATGGGTGCCAACAAATTCATCGCCTAGAATATCGACAATACTACTGGCGACATTCTCCATCGCGGATTTTGGCAGACAAACACCCTTCGGCGTTCCGGTCGTGCCGGACGTAAAAGTCACTTTTGCCGTTCTGGTCGGCAAAACGCCCTCTCTCCCTGTACCAGTGTCGCGCAACCCTTCGGGGGACAGGATATGCGAAACACTGGCAGAGTGGAGGAGATGAGAAATTTGTTCTTTGGTAAAAAACGGCGGCACAGGGACGCACGGGATTTCAGCCTTTAACGCGGCTAAGTCCCATAAAACCCAATCAACACTGTTATCCAGTGCAATGCCTAAAACAGAAACACCATAGAGCGCATCCATGCGGGTTTGGATTTCAAGCTCCAGATCACCATAAGATAGGACGCGCGTTTCATCGTGCAGGGCAATTTTGTCTGGATCGTGATTTTTGATCGCTTCGAATAACATCAGCCCTGATCCCCCTTATAATGCAGACGGGGATAAAGACGGGGGCGGGATTCTTTAAACTCAGCACC
>PFTR01000076.1 GCA_002789675.1 Alphaproteobacteria bacterium CG_4_9_14_3_um_filter_47_13
CCTCAAAAATAAAACAGGAAAACCACCCCTATCACTTTTTTCAGGAACACAGATCCCTGCTTTTTGATCTTTATCAGGAAGAAAATTTCAGGAGCCCACCTGAAAACAGGCCGACTGCCGTTTTAAAGCAGCAATAATGCTCAAGGCCGCCAAAGCACTGCTTTTGGGATTCACGGGGTCGGGTCTGTTTTCAATGGTAAAGTGCAAAGTGCTATAAAGACTTTCAACCATGACCTCATGGCGATTTACAGTCAAAGCAGGATCGGCTTTGACTGTAACCTTCAACTCTTCCGGTGGCAAATGCGATGCCAGACTTAAAGTTGCTGCCACATTGACATTGGCTGGAAAGGCGGCGGCGGCCTGCAGGGCATTGCCGGAGAAAATTGTTGTAACCTCTTCTATTTTTGCCAGATCAATATTCTGTGCCGCGATATAAGGCGCGCCTGCAAAAGCCTTGGGTGGTTTTGTTGAGACCAGACGAACGCTTTTAATACCTGTTTCGGCCAGAGCCGCAATCCCGTCCAGCCCTGCCAGTGCCCCTGATGGAACAAGAATTTTTCCGCCCCTCTTTCCCGCCATATTTTTTAATTCAGGATAAAGCAATAGAGCCGCACTTGAAATCATAACAAGGGTTTTGCCATTTTTCATGACCTGCTCTGTCAGTTTTGGAACTTCGGCGAGCGGCAGCGCTTCTACAATCCAATCAGCACAAGACGGGATTTCCTGCAAATCGACGAAAGGCAAAGAAAATTCAGGCCGCGCAATCCGCGCCCGCGAGTCATCCGGATCCAGACTTGATGCTGCTGTTAATGAAAAGCCTTCAATCCCGTCAATCAGAGCGCGGCATACCGCAGCCCCGATCGCCCCTGCCCCTGCAACAGCAATTGTTGTCACCTGCCAACCTCGAGCATTCTCTGGATGGCCCGAAGTGCGGGTTTCTGTACCGCCGGATCAATCGTGACTTCATGGGTCATATTTTCAAGGCTATATAAAATATTTTCAAGCGTAATTTTCTTCATATGCGGGCAGAGCTGGCAAGGCCGGATAAATTCAAGATGCGGATTAGCAGCATAGACATTATCGCTCATCGAGCATTCAGTAATCAAAACAACACGGGGCGGCTGCTTTTGCGTTACATAATCCGCCATCTGCGCCGTCGATCCGACAAAGTCACTGGCCTCCAGAACACCGGAATCACATTCAGGATGCGCCAGCACCACAAGCCCCGGATGCTCTGCGCGCAGCTCGGCGATATATTCAGGGCTGAAACGCTCATGAACTTCGCAATGGCCTTTCCATGAAATAATATTCACATCGGTTTTCGATGCCACATATTTTGCCAGATACTCATCAGGCAAAAAAATCACGCTGTTTTGTCCCGTTTCATCGCGCATGGCATTGACAATCTTCACAGCATTACCGGACGTACAACAAATATCGGACTCGGCCTTTACTTCGGCAGAGGTATTCACGTAAGTTACAATAGGCACACCCGGATATTTTTGCCGCATCAGACGGACATCCGCCGCCGTAATCGAAGAGGCCAGCGAACAACCCGCTTCCAGAGACGGAATGAGAACCGTTTTATCAGGATTGAGAATTTTTGATGTTTCTGCCATGAAATAAACACCGGCCTGTAAAATCACCGCCGCGCCAGATTTTGCGGCTTCCTGTGCCAGTTTCAGGGAATCTCCGGTAATATCGGCCACACCGGAAAATATTTCGGGAACCTGATAATTATGCGCAAGAATCACCGCATTTTTTTCTTTTTTCAGACGGTTGATAGCCGCAATATAAGGGGCGGCATGTTGCCAGCGCTGGTCATCTGTTACAGCTGCAATCCGCGTCCGTATGGCAGCTGTCTCTTTTTCAACATCTGCTGTATAGGCTGGGCGTAACCCGCTCATCATTAAAACTCCGTACTCTGTTTCAGGCACTCTTATAATGTTCTGTTACGCCGGAATGAGCCACAAGGCAACCGGAAAAAATCTGGACAAAATCATAAACATCCTGAAAACGATTATAAAGAGGGGCAGGCGCAATGCGGATACAGTCCGGCTCGCGCCAGTCACAGACCACACCCGCCTCCATCAGGGCACTGTGAACTTTTTTACCATCCTGATGCACAATAATCGAAAGCTGGCAGCCGCGCTGCGCCGGATCACGGGGCGTAATAACATGAAAAACATCACTGCCCAGATCATCAAGCAAAAACTCCAGATACCCTGTCAGCTTCAGACTTTTTTCGCGCAAGGCTTCCATACCGGCCTGCGCAAAAATCTCCAGCGAAGCCTTCACAGGCGCAAGCGAAAGAACTGGCGCATTGGATAATTGCCAGCCTGCCGCACCTGAAGATGGTATAAACTCGGAGCCCATTAGAAACCTTGTTTTGACCTCATGTCCCCACCATCCGGCAAAACGCGGCAATTCAAAATTCCGGCCATGACGTTCATGGACAAAACACGCGGCAATACTGGCTGGACCCCCATTCAAATATTTATAGGAACACCAGCAAGCAAAATCGACATCCCAGTCATGCAGTTTCATCGGTACATTTCCGGCGGCATGTGCCAGATCAAAACCCACAACGCAATCTTGCGCATGTCCTGCTCTGGTGATGGCTTCCATATCAAAAAGCTGTCCTGTGTAATAATTCATACCACCGAACAGGATCAGCGCAGTCTGATCCCCCTGCTCTTCAATGATTTGTATAATATCTTCCGTACGCAGTGTTTTCTCGCCTTTACGCGGCGCGACTTCGATAAGTCCTTCTACCGGATCAAAGCCATGAAATTCAAGCTGGCTTTTCACGGCATATTGATCGGAAGGAAACGCACCTTTTTCGATCATAATTTTAAAACGCGTTTTTGTCGGACGGTAAAAAGACACCATCATCAAATGTAAATTCAAGCTCAACGTATTCATTGCAACAATTTCAGAAGACTGTGCCCCAACAATATCTGCATATAAGGTAGAAAGAGATTCGTTATAGGTTAACCATGGATTTTTCGCTTTAAAATAGCCGTCAATTCCCAGATTTTTCCAATCCTCAAGAACTTCGAATACGCTTGATTGTGCTGTTATAGGCTGCAGTCCGAGGGAATTCCCAAGAAGATAGACAGACTCTTTGCCATGACCTGCATATGGAATATAAAACTGGTCACGGAAAGCCGCAAGGGGATCCTTTTTATCTGCCTGTTGTGCAAACGCAAGGCCTGCTTCATAATTTCCCATAAACAAAATCCTTTTTATACGAGTCTCTATTTTTTTTAAATATACATATATCATAGACTTCATAAAAGAAAAATTGTGCAAATTTCTGCGATTGCTGGTGTCATGACTATTTTTATGCTAACCAGGAAAAATGATACGCGCC
>PFTR01000149.1 GCA_002789675.1 Alphaproteobacteria bacterium CG_4_9_14_3_um_filter_47_13
CGTAACTTCTTCATTTTCATTTTGTACCTCATGCTCGTTTGCATGAAATGATTCTACAGGATTTTTACAGTCTTTTGCAGAGGGTTCTATAGTTGTATTTATATATAAGAATCAATTAACAGTTGCAATCATGTTCCAATACGATAGTATTATACCTATCCTATGCAAAAGCATAGGGAATGTCTGGTTTTGATACTAAAGTGTGTAAGTGTAAAGGATATGATATGGCTGGAAGTTTCGGGTATAGGGAAAGCAACGCATCAAAAAGTACTTTGATTAGCAAAAATATAACGGTGTTGGGGAGGAGAACCTCTGTCAGGCTCGAGCCTGAAATGTGGACATCCTTAAGAGAGATTGCAAAGCGTGAAGATTGTAAAATCCATGATTTATGTTCTCTGGTTCAGCTCAGAAAAAATCCTGATACATCCCTGACAGCAGCGATACGGGTTTTCTTGATGTTATATTTTCGTGCTGCTGCCACAGAAGAGGGTCACAGTAAAGCCGGGCACGGAAGCTTTAGCAATATGCTGCACCGCGCTCGTATGACCTGTGACATGTTGATGACATTCAAAAAATCCCCGTCTGATAGAGAAAAAATCAGTAGCTATAATAATGGTGTTTATTATTCACAGAAATTAAAAAACTCTATAGAAAGCATATCATCGCTATAACCCGTAGAGCTGATAGCTCTTCATCAGAATAATTTTAAGAGTCCTCATGTTCTTTTAAAATACGCTCTGCACGTGCGACATCTTCGGGAGAATCTATGCCTGATTGTGCCATGCCGGGCGTCATACTGATGGTGACTGTCTGGATAGAAATAGTGTTTTCCAGAAGGCGCAATTGTTCCAGACCTTCCAGTATTTCGTAATGGCTTTGCGGAAGTTTCACAAAACGTTCCAGAATATCGCTGCGATAGCCATAAAGCCCAAGATGCTGGTAGACAGGAGAGAATTCACTCCGGTTACGAAGATTATCCTCCTTGCGGATGGCGGGCAAAATGTTTTTTGAAAACCAGAAAGCTTTCCCGCTTTTATCAAGCGCAACGGTTGTGCCGCTAAAAGGCGTTGTCTTTTTTGACTCGCGCAAGCTATCAAGTTCGCTCCAGCGCAGATTAACAACCGGTGTGACAACCTCGATGGAAGGATCTTCTTTAACGGCAAGTAGCATCCTGGAAATTGCTTCGCGGGGAATGAAAGGGGCATCTCCTTGCAGGCTTAGAATATAATCAAAATCTCCGCCTGCTTTCTGTGCCGCTTCCAGAACACGATCAGAACCTGTAGGGCAGTCTGGTGATGTCATAAAGCATTTTGCACCGATCTCTGCGCAGTAGTCGGCAATGCGCTGATCCTCTGTGGCAACGGCGACAAGAGTATTTTCATTCTCGGCGGCGGCCTTTACTCCCAAAGAAACAACACGCTCCAGCATTGTTTTGCCGCCAATTTTTACAAGCGGTTTCCCGGGAAAGCGGGAGGAAGCATAACGGGCAGGGATGATAATGGCTGTTTTCATATTTTTATTTTGAGTCACTCCACCATGTATCTATAACACCGAGAGAATAGGGAGCCTGCACTTCAGGCTGGCCGAATTTATCCCAGTAGGCCACACGCCAGGCCGCCAGATGCCAGTTTGGTACAACATACCAGTTATGCAATAGAACACGGTCAAGGGCGCGGCAGCGTAGTACAAGTTCCTCACGGGTTGGCGCGCTGACGATCATATCGACAAGTGAATCAATGACAGGGTCTTTAATGCCGAGATAATTGCGCGAGCCGGGCATATCGGCGCGGTCGCTGCCCCAGAATTCCCGTTGCTCGTTTCCCGGTGATGTTGATTGTGGCCAGCTTGCCACGATCATATCGTAGTCAAAGGCAAGAATACGGTTCACATATTGTGAGGCATCGACAATGCGGATCTCTGCTTTGATTCCGAGGCGTTCCAGATTCTGTTTCCATGGCTGGAACCAGCGCTCGAACGCTGCATTGGTATTGGCAACGAGTACCTCGAATTCAAGCCGTTCTCCTGTATCTTTCTGGCTGCGGACGCCATCACGTCCCATTATATAATCGGCGCCATCCAGCATTTTTAAAGCAATGCGGAGATTCTCACGATTATTGCCGGAACCGTTTGTTTCCGGTAATTTAAAGGCTTCTGTAAAGACACTCTCCGGAATTTGCTCCCGAAAAGATTCCAGAATCTCGAGTTCCCGTCCCGTAGGAAGCGCCGAGGCCGCCATTTCAGAGTTTTCAAAATAGCTGTTCGTACGCTCATACGCGCCATAAGCAAACTGTTTATTGGCCCATTCAAAATCAAAAGCATAATTGATGGCCTTGCGTACGGCCAGATCCTTGAATTTTGCAAGACGCATGTTGAAGGCAAAGGCCTGCATGCCCTGTGGTAAACCATTGGGAATAACTTCTTTGCTAATTTGTCCCCGTAGAACAGGCGGCGCGTCATAAGATGTTGCCCAGAGTTTGGCGGTATATTCTTGCCGGAAATCATACTCATTGGCAAATAAGGCTTCCAGTGAAACATTCTGGTCACGGTAATCGTCGTAGGTAATACGATCAAAATTATAGCGGCCTTTAAAAACAGGGATATTTTCACCCCACCAGTTTTTTACCCTGACAAGTTCAATAGAGCGTCCTGCGTCAACTTTTCCAATTTTATAAGGGCCGCTTCCCAAAGGGGGTTCCAGTGTGGTGGCTTCGAAATCTTTTCCTTCCCAGTAATGCTTGGGCAGAATGGGCATTTCTCCGACAATCAGTGGTAATTCACGGTTATTGGCCATATCGAATGTGAATTTGACACGTCGCTCGCCCAAGGCCTCGACATTTGAAATGTTGGCGTAATATGCTTTATAAAAGGGCTTGGCTTTGGTTGTCAGTGTCCTGAATGTCCAGATGACATCTTCGGCGGTGACAGGCAATCCATCATGCCATTGGGCTTCCGGTCTCAGAGTGAAAATCACCCAGCTACGGTCTTCTGGTGTTTCAATACTTTGCGCAAGGGCGGCATACATGGAAAAAGGTTCGTCCTGCGATTTTTCCATCAGGGAATCATAGAGCAGTCCCAGCCCGTTTGCCTCAACGCCTTTGGTTGAAAAGCCGTTGAGGGTATCAAATGTTTCATTGCCACTCATTCGCAATGTGCCGCCTTTGGGAGCCTGCGGGTTGACATAGTCAAAATGAGTAAAACCAGCGCTGTATTTCATATCGCCGTGCATGGCAATACCGTGTGTTGGCAGGGGCGCAGGCGCGGAGGCTGTATTATCTGGTTTTACTTCGGTCTCTGATTCTGTCTCCTGTTCTGGCGCAATGTTTTGAACAGTGTCTGTTACGGTTGTTTCCTGTGCCACTGTGGCCAAAGGCAGGCACATAAATATAAAAAAGACCAGGGTTTTCCGTATCATTGTTATTCTCCAGTAAGGTTATGCGCGTATGCTAACATGATAGAAAGAAAAGAAAAGTGCCATCTTTATTAAGGATTATATCCGGAATTCCTTCATAAGATAGGTTGGATAGTATGTCTGCGTCTTTAGCAGAGCTTCACGTTTTTCAGAGGTTTCTAATTCCTCTTCATGAATCCCGGAAAAATTAAAAACGCTGTCTATTTCAAAATGGTTTGCACCCTGAATGTCTGTATGAAGTGAGTCGCCAATGGCAATCATCCTTGTTTTATCCGGCTTTCCGAGGATATGCCACGCCATCTCGTACACCGGATGATGCGGTTTGCCATGATAAAGGACTTCGCCACCATTTTCTTCGTAGAATTTTGCAAATGTTCCGGCACAAAGATACTGGCGTGTCCCGATATTGACAACCAGATCCGGATTGGTGCAAATCATGGGAAGTTTGTACGCCAGTGCTTCTTTGACCATATTCCACATGGCTTCGTAGTCCTGTTTTTTTGTTCCGCCACAGGCATTGAGGATAAAATCGGCTTTTGCTGCGCTGTCAACAAAATCAAGATCAAGACCTGTGATGAATAAAGGGATGCCTTTATCATCGGTCATAAAGTCACTGCCAGCAAAAAGACATTTGTTGCCGCATTTGCGATGAAAATCATCGGGACGATGCTTGAGTCCCAGCCAGGCTGACTCTCCTGCCGTCAGAATATGATCATATAAATCAGGCGTAATTCCCATTGTGGAAAGATGGGAAGCAACAAGCGGACTGCGGTCAGGTGTGTTGGAGAGGAGCAGAATGCCTTTTTCTGCTTTTTTTAAACTCTGGAGGCAGGGGATTGTTCCGGAAAAAGGGGCGATCCCGTTATGGAGAACACCCCAGACATCAAGAATAAAAGCATCATAATGCGTTGCTATTTCAAAAAGGCCACCAAGGAGAAGGGGTTTTTTCATGCAGCGGCATGATCTTCGCGATAGGCGGCAAGGTGATCGGGCTTGCCGAATAGATAGCCCTGTCCATAATCAATATTAAAATCAAGCAGATCCCGCAGCATTGATTCTTCCTCGATATGCTCGATAATCAGGTCAATTCCTGCTGAATCCAGCTGCTTTTTTAAACGGAGAATCCTTGAAAATCCTTCTTTATTGCCGCCTTCGGCCAGAAGCCATCGTGCATCAAGTTTTATAAAACGGATTTTACGGCCTTTCAGCAGGTTGATATCAATACGGCGGTTACGGATGCAATCCATGGAAAACCGTACGCCAAGTTTTGACAGCCCATCCATAATGGGCGCAATCATTCCGCCCTGTTCATCCAGTTCTTTTTGCGGTAACTCGAAAATAAGCCGTGCGGCCATTTTATGGTTTTGTGACAGGAAACTGACCAGATCATTCATAAAACCCTTGTCATTCAGAGTTTCTCCAGAAATATTCATAATATAAGAAGCTGTCGGATCGCCACTGTCGCGGCTTCTTAGCATCTGAAGGCAACGAAGAAGCAGGAGGTTGTCAATAGCAGGAAGCATATCTTCCTGCTGTGCCAGATGAAGATAACGTATTGCCGGAAGATAGGTTCCATTTCCGGCACGGATACGGGTATAAATCTCGTACATACGGGGTTTGCGTTGTGGTAGACTGACAACAGGCTGCATAAACAGGTCGATTTTGTCGTTGCGCACAGCATGGCGCAGAAGCTCGGCAACAATGGTGTCGCTATACTGGCTAAAGTCCGGCGCAATTTCGGCCTCAAGGTCACTTGTGGGAGGGCGTTGGGCAGGGGGCGGAGACATTTCCAGTTCAAGAATATGGCTGTCATGCGCTGTTTCAAGCATGGCGCGTGGTTTATCCCCGAGAGCGCCAAGCTTGGTGACAATGGTTCCAATCATTCTGGCTTCGGCAGAGGAAGAAGGAGCCATATGGCGACCCTGTTCCTCCATGCTTTGTGCCATCTCGCCCAGACCTTCTTTCAGGACAGCAATATCACTGCGGTTTCGAGCCGTTTCGCGGACAAGACGGTCATGATTGTTACAAAGTTGCTCAATTTTGAGACTGATATTGTGTTCCCATGAGCGGCGATTGACCAGATCCCATATGATCAGGCTGCCCAGAACCAGCATGACCGCCACCAGTACGGCAAAATCAGGGGTAATATATTGCCATGCCAGCACTGTAAGACAAAGGATTATAGCAGCGGTAAGAAAGAGAGCGGGTGTATGAAGTTTCGTTTTGGGGGAGCGGATTTTCTTTTCCGGCGTGGTTGTGGCCAGATAAAAACCCTGCTTTTTTTTGTTTTTGGTATTGTTTCGGATGTAGGGGGAGGCAGGCGCTGGACTTTTGCTGAAAAAGCGCTTGATTCTGTTACCTGTTTTCACTTTTTTGGTTTGCACCCGCATTTCTGAAATCCGCACCTACGGCTTCACCAATATGGCTGTAGCCGTCTTTTTGTAAATATTCTAGAATGTCATTATTTATCTTGTTTACCACAGCAGGCCCCTTGAATACCAGTGCTGTGTAGATTTGCACCAGACTTGCCCCCGCTTTTATCTTTTCATAGGCATCTGCGCCTGTGGAAATACCGCCTAGCCCAATAATCGGAATTTTACCATTTGTGAATCTATAAAAGTTCCGGATGGTATCGGTGGATTTGTCTTTCACAGGAGAACCGCTCAGCCCGCCTTGTTGCTGCGCAAATTCCGGGGGCAGGTGCGCGGGTCTGTCTAGTGTTGTGTTGGTCAGAATAAGCCCGTCCACACCGCATTCCAGAATTGTTTTGGCAATGGTCTGTTGCTGGTCTTCCGATAGATCCGGGGCAAGTTTGAGCAGCAGGGGAGGCGGATTCGTAGCGCAAGCGCGGGTACGAACTCTCATGATGTCATCCAGTAGCGCTTTTAAATGTTCGGGTTCTTGCAAATTACGCAGTCCCGGTGTATTGGGCGAAGAAATATTGATTGTCAGATAGTCTGCCAGCGGCGCGAGTTGATCCACCAGAAAGCAATAATCTTTAGCAGGATCTGTCTGGGCTTTGTTCATGCCGATATTAAGGCCGATAATTCCGGCAGGGCGGGGTTTGCGGTTTATAAATTTTTGCAGATTTTCCTTGAAACGGGCAAGCCCCCCGCCGGGGAATCCCATGCGGTTAATTACGGCCTCATGCACCGGATCACGGAAAATGCGGGGGAGGGGATTGCCGTGCTGGGGTTTGGGCGTTACCGTGCCGACCTCGACAAAGCCAAAGCCAAAAGCCAGCATCTCGCGGATGACTTCAGCATTTTTATCAAATCCGGCGGCAAGCCCGACAGGGTTTGGAAAAGACAGATTCCAGAGCGTACATTTTAATGCCGGATGATCTAAGAATGGCGTTTTGGGCGCAAGTCCTGTTTTCAACAAACGCAAAGTGAGATTGTGCGCAGTCTCGGGATCAAGCCGGAAGAGCAGGGGGCGGATTAGATTATAGGATGTCATCATGGCTCTTCTTGAAATGCTCCAGTGCACCTTGCAGATAATGCCAGCCGGTAAGAGCCGTCAGAGATGCCGCCGCAATCAGGCAGCCAAGGCCAAAAAGATCAATATAGAGCGGTGTTACAGGAGATATAATCAATAATCCCGTTGCCAGCATTTGGGTGGCTGTTTTCCATTTGGCAAGGCTGGTTACGGGAAGCTTGATATCGTGACCGCCAAGAAATTCACGTAGTCCGGAAATCGTAAATTCGCGGACAAGGATAACCAGAATAGCCAGCGTTCCAATCCACTCCACACGGCCTGACTCAATCAGCATCACAAGAATGGCCACCACAAAAATCTTGTCGGCAATCGGGTCAAAAAGCTTGCCAAACTCTGTCACCTGATCAAATTTACGCGCAACCCAGCCATCCAGAAAATCCGTCAGCGCCCCTATTATATAAAGCACAAGACACGTCCATGCCGCCCAAGCCCAATGCTCCGGCAGAAACAGCAGAATAATAATAAAAGGCAGCAACGCCAGCCGCGTTAATGTCAATTTATTGGCAAGGTTTTTTTTCATAAGGTATGCCCCATTTCATCCAGAACAAAGCGTATCTGTTCCAGTGCCCAGTCGATGTTTTCTTTGGTAATTGTGAGGGGCGGGGCAAAGCGGACAACAGTTTCATGGGTCTCTTTACAGAGCAGGCCTTTATGCTGGAGCCGTTCGCAGATATCGCGGGCGGTTGCTTTTTCAGGGTCAATATCCATGCCGATCCATAATCCGATGCCGCGAATGTCGGTTATCAGGGGAGAGTGAATTTCCTTAAGCCTGTCTTTGAGATATTGTCCCAGTTCGGCACTTTTACGGGCGAGATTGTCTTCCTCCAGAACAAGGATGGCCTCAAGACCAATCGCAGCGGCAATCGGGTTGCCGCCAAAGGTCGAACCGTGGCTGCCCGGTTGAAACAGATCCATAACATCCTTGCGGGACAGAAAAGCAGAGACGGGATAAATGCCGCCGCCAAGCGCTTTGCCAAGGATCAGCCCGTCCGGTTTATCAATTTCATGCTGGAAGGCAAAATTTTTGCCAGTGCGCCCCATTCCGCTCTGGATTTCATCAAGAATAAATAGAATATTATGCTTTTTACAAATTTCCTGCGCCTGTTTTAGCCAGCCTTCAGGGGGAATGATAATGCCTCCTTCGCCTTGAACAGGTTCTGTCAGAAAGGCACATGTTTCCGGCGTGATGGCTTTTTCAAGCGCGTCCGCATCTCCGAAAGGAATGGTTTTAAATCCATCGTCAAAAGGACCAAAATCTCTTTTATATTCAGGATCGGAAGAAAAACCGACGATTGTTGTCGAACGCCCGTGAAAATTACCCTTGGAGACAATTATTTCTGCCTTGTCTTGCGCAATGTTTTTAACTTCATAGCCCCATCTGCGCGCCGCTTTTATGGCTGTTTCCACGGCTTCTGTACCAGTATTCATCGGTAGCATGGCATCCATGCCCGTCAGTGTGCAGAGCTTTTCTGCAAAGGCGCCGAGTTTATCGGTATAAAAAGCGCGGGATGGTACATCCAGAAGGTTTAACTGGTCAATCATGGCTTTTTTGATGCGCGGGTTGAGATGTCCGGCACTGACAGCGCTATAGGCACTTAAAAAATCAAGATACTTATTGTCATTGATATCCCGGAGCCATATTCCCTCTCCCTTTTTGAGAACAAGAGGAAGAGGATGGTAGTTATGAGCCAGATATTTATTTTCCCTGTCTATATAATCTTGTGTTTTCATTGTTGCACCTTTTTTGTTCGCACCTATTATTGTGTGTAAAGCGCCTATATTCAAGGCTTGTCTGTTTTTATTTTTACTTGAGCGAAAGCAGGGGGCGATAGTGATTCATTTTTGTAGACGGAAAAGGTTATAATGAGATATATAGATCAGGCTGCGGAGTTTGTGATACGCCCTCATTCCTCGGGCCGATGCTTAACGCATTCAGGGAGCTGTCTCTGTCGGATCTTAGTGTTTTGCCGCTTCGATCCGTTATATGGCACCCACCTGTCCATCAGGGCCGGAAGCGAATAGCGCTGCGTACACGGCTCTCGCGGCTTTTCTTATCTGCTGTCTTTTGTTTCGGGAAGAGAATCCAGAATTCTTTCTATTTTTTGTGCTTCATCAAAGCTATGATCCAGAACAAAGCGAAGACGCGGGGTAAATTTTAAACTGAGTTTACGTCCTATTTCTTTCTGGAATGTAAAGGCGGACTCATTGAGCGCGGGTAAGATCGTGTCTATATCCATGCCGCCAAGGGTGATGATATAGGCCGTCGCATTTTTTAAATCAGGGCTGGCACGGACTTCCGTAACGGTTACATTGCGGGCTTTGTCCAGAAGAACCAGATTGTCAAAATGGCCACGTTGCAGAGTCTCGGAAATATTATGCCGCAATTGCTCCCCGACACGAAGCTGTCTTTGTGATGATCCTGTTGAGCTACCAGACATTTTTTACTCGACTATACGGGTTTCCTCGATGATCTCGTAACATTCAATAATATCGCCTTCTTTGATGTCTTCATAGCCTTCAAAAGCCATGCCGCATTCTGTGCCTTCTTTGACTTCTTTAACTTCATCTTTATGGCGTTTGAGTGTTTTGAGTGTTCCTTCGTGAATGACGACATCTTCACGCAACAGCCGGACTTTTGCACCGCGCTTGACACTGCCGATGGATACAACGCAGCCTGCGATATTACCGATTTTGGTAATTTTGAACACTTGTTTGATGAGTGCCTGTCCAAGATATTGTTCGCGTTTTGTTGGTGCCAGCATCCCGCTGAGAATGTTTTTAACATCATCAATAATATTGTAAATCACATTGTAGTAGCGGATTTCAATGCCCTCGTGTTCGGCCAGAGCGCGTGCCTGTGTGTTGGCGCGAACATTAAAGCCGATAATGATAGCACCGGAAGCATTGGCGAGCGTCACATCGGACTCGGTAATACCGCCTGCGCCGGAGTGAAGAACCTTGATGGTGACATCTTCGTTCTCATCCTCGATTTTGCGGAGAGAGCCTTCGATCGCCTCGATCGAGCCATGAACATCGCCCTTGATAATCACACTTAAAGTCTGCATCAGACCGTTTCTGGACGCGGCCAGCATTCTCTCGAAAGTATCTGCTGTTGTTGTAGATGCCGATTTGGCACCGGATGCCGTGCGACGTTTGTGTTGTCGGTAGGTGCTGATATTCCGGGCTTTGGATTCATCGTTTGTGACAACAAACATATCGCCGGCATGCGCGGGGCCGTTAAGACCCAGAACCTCGACAGGTTGACCGGGTATGGCTTTATCAATAATATTACCACGATCATCCATCAAGGCGCGGACACGTCCCCATTCATTTCCTACAACAAAGATATCACCAATGCGTAATGTCCCGTTCTGGATCAGAACCGTGGCAACATGACCGCGACCCTGTTCAAGTTTGGATTCAACAACAGCGCCAAGAGCCAGTCTTTTCTGGTTTGTTTTTAGTTCCAGAAGTTCGGCCTGAAGCAGAATCATTTCTTCAAGAGCTTCAAGATTGATTTTCTGTTTGGCCGAAACCTCAACGGAAGGCGTGTCCCCGCCAAAGCTTTCAAGAACAACCTCATGCTGCAGCAAATCCTGTTTTACTTTTTCCGGATTGGCATCCGGCAGGTCAATTTTGTTGATTGCCACAATCATTGGAACACCTGCCGCCTTGGCATGATGAATGGCTTCAATGGTTTGTGGCATGATACTGTCATTGGCGGCAACGACCAGAACAACAATATCGGTGACATTCGCACCGCGTGCGCGCATTTCAGTAAAGGCCGCATGACCGGGTGTATCAAGGAATGTAATTTTTCCACCATTGGGACGGGTGATCTGGTAAGCGCCGATATGCTGCGTAATACCGCCAGCCTCTCCGGACACTACATCAGTCTGGCGCAAAGCATCAAGCAGGGACGTTTTACCATGGTCAACGTGCCCCATGATGGTAACAACGGGAGGACGTGGCACAAGGTCTTCCGGATTATCTTCAATCCCTTCGATACCCATTTCGATATCCGCATCGGTAACACGTTTTATTTTGTGTCCAAAGGCATCAATGATTAATTCGGCAGTATCGGCGTCGATGGTATCGTTAATTGTGGCCATGACATCCATTTTCATCAATTCCTTGATGACATCAATGGCACGTTCGGCCATACGGTTGGACAGTTCCTGCACCGTAATGGTTTCAGGGACAATCACTTCCCGTGAGAATTTTTGCTGTTCGCCCTGATTGAGCAAAGCAAGCCGGGCTTTCTCCCGTGCGCGCCTCTGCGCTGCAAGAGAGGGGCCACGATCACGTTCGTAATCTTCATTCAGAACCTGGGTTACTGTAATTTTACCACGGCGGCGCGTATCAACATTTCGTGTCGGGCGTTTATTGGTGGCCTGCCGTTTCATACGGGCGCGATAGCTCTCTTCTTCTTCTTCGTCGGCAGCAAAAATATCTTTCTTGCCTTTATTGGGCGGCTCCTGACGATGCGAGCCGCCTTCTGCCTGTTGCGCCAGAGCCTGCTCGGCTTTCATACGACGCTCTTCTTCTTCGATTTTCTGGAGTTCAGCCAGCTCTTTTTTGCGACGATCTTCTTCGCTTTTTGCTTTTTTCTCTTCTTCAGAGGCCGTTTTGACATCGCGGGGTGGCGCTTTTTTCGTTTCTTCTTTTGCTTTGGCTGCCGCAATTTCGGCATCCTGTAGCGCCCTCATCCGTGCTTCGCGCTCTTCGGAAGTCAGTTGTTGTAGCTCGTTTGAGCTTTCTCCCGCTGAATCAGCAGGGGAGACTGTCCGTTTGCGCCGAACCTCGACAGCAACCGTCTTCCCACGTCCCTGAGAAATATTTTGCACAGAAGAACCCGGCTTTGCACCTCCTAATTTGAGGCTCAAAGTTCCTTTGCCCAGACTGAGCGTTTTTTTCTCTTCTTGTTCTTTGTCTTTCGTTTCGCTCATAAGCTGTCCTTTTATATGTTTCAAGCCTGTAATACCATAGCAAAGTTTTCATTTTCAGAAGACTATGCATTTCTGGCGGCTTCAACCTTGATATTGTTCTCGGTCATATCGGCGGCCTCTGATGTGATAGACTCGACATTGCCCTCATCTTCCTTTGCATCTTCTTCGGCAAACCAGTGAGACCGGGCGTGCATAATCATTTTTTCGGCATCGGAATGAGATATGGTTTCTTCGCCTAGAATTTCCAGCAGTTCATCTGTTGCCAGATCGGCCAGATCATCACGGCTTTTCACATTGTTTTCACCAAGCCTGATAATGATATCGGGTGTCAGACCTTCAAATTCAACCAGATCATTATTAATACCCAATTCCTTCTGTTTGATTTTAAGCTGTTTCTGCTGTTCATCAAGCCACATTTTCGAACGGCCTTGAAGCTCTTGAGAAATATCCTCTTCGAAACCCTGAATTCTGTTCAGCTCGTCAATAGGTGTTTCCGCAATTTCCTGAATACTTGTAAAGCCTTCGGCAACAAGCAGATGCGCGATAACTTCATCAACATCCAGACCCTGAATAAACAGGGTGGAGCGTTTGCTGAACTCTTCGGCGCGGCGCTGTGATTCTTCTTCTTCGGTGAGAATATCAATATCCCAGCCGATAAGGATAGAAGCAAGGCGTACATTCTGGCCACGGCGACCAATGGCAAGGCTGAGCTGTTCATCGGGAACAACAACTTCCATCCGTTTGCTGACTTCATCAAGGACAACTTTGGTCACTTCTGCCGGGGCAAGAGCATTGACGGCAAAACTGGCAATATCCTGATTCCAGGGGATAATATCAATTTTTTCACCCTGAAGTTCATTCACGACGGCCTGAACACGGCTGCCGCGCATCCCGACGCAGGCACCAACCGGATCAATGCCGCTGTCATTTGATTTTACGGCAATTTTAGCACGGCTTCCGGGATCACGTGCAACGGCTTTGACTTCGATAATACCATCGTAAATTTCCGGCACTTCCTGTGTAAATAATTTGGTTATAAATTCGGGACGGGTGCGGGAGAGGAAAATCTGAGGGCCACGTGGCTCCTGACGGACATCATAGATAAAGGCGCGGATACGCTCGTTGCTTTTCAAATGCTCGCGGGGAAGCGCCTCGTCACGGCGGAGCATGGCTTCGGCACGTCCTCCGATATCAACAGTGGCATTGCCGTATTCAACACGTTTGATCGCGCCGTTAATCAGCTCGCCAATACGATCCTTGAATTCAAGATACTGGCGGTCGCGCTCGGCTTCACGTACTTTTTGAACGATAACCTGTTTTGCAGTCTGGGCGGCAATACGGCCAAAATCCAGAGGGGGCAGGGTATCAATCAGAAACTCTCCGATTTCGGCATCTTTTTTGATGCGCTGTGCTTCGGTCAGGGTCAGTTGCTGGGCTTCATCCTCGATGACCTCGACCACTTCACGGTAGCGTTTCAAATCAATATCGCCGGATTTACGGTCGATATGGGCGCGGATATCGTGGTCATGGCCGTATTTGGAGCGTCCGGCTTTCTGGATGGCTTCTTCCATGGCTTCAAGAACAATCTCGCGGTTAATATTTTTTTCACGGGCAACGGCATCAGCAACTTGTAATAATTCGGTCATAGCGTCCTCTGGGTTTTGCTTCGTTAATTTTCTATCTGGTGTTCGTTCGTTATCAGGTCTTCTTCTTTACTTATTTTCTTTTTGAGCAGTTTACTTGTTAAAACCAGTTTTGCTTTTTCTATAGCATGAAATGACAAATGAACCATCCCTGTATCTGTTTCCAGCAAAATTTCATCGTCCTCGTTCTTTTTCTCTATTCCCCTGAGAAAACCGCGAAAGCGCTTTTGTCCCTCAAGCGGCGGGCTGATTTCAATTTTTGCTTCCTGATCTACAAAATCCGCAAAATCCTGCAATTTTACCAGTGGCCTGTCAATACCGGGCGAACTGACCTCAAGCCTGTAATGGCCTTTAATCGGGTCTTCGACTTCCAGAATTGTAGAGATTTCCCGGCTGAGCAGGGCGCAGTCATCCACGCCAAGATTCCGTGTCTGTGGATTTTCTGCCATGATCTGCAATTCCTGCCCCATCAGCGAGAGACAGACAAGATCATAACCTTTGTCTTTTATAACGGGCTCTATCAAGTCTGCAATTCTGCGTTCTATACCGCTCTGCTTCATATCGTTTTCAAAATCCATCTCTATCTGGCAACAAAAAGGGCGGGTCTCTTTATGAGCCCACCCCTTATCAATTACGGGTTTTGCAGGAAATATAAGGGTTGCTGCGCCAAAATGCAAGTATTTTTTCTTAGCCGTGTTTTAAGTGGGGTGTTTTATTTGAGTTCAAAACGCCCATTCTTTTATGCAGAGCTGTTATTCTTTCTCTCATTTCCTTCCCAGAAGGGTCGTGATTTGCTTTAAATTCTTGCTTCATCAGGTCAGCAGGAATCTCGTCGGCAGGAATAGGAGAGTGAACAGAAATAAATTTTGTTGCTTTCTGATTCAACAAAACGGTCAAAGAGGCTGGAGTCAGTTCGTTGACAGAGCGTACAATCTTTACATTGGCCGCACCTTTTTCTATATCCAGATCGCTCTGTCCCAGCACGAAAGGCTCGCCGGGCTGGATATCGCGGAGTGCCCAGACACCGTTACGGGCAATATCATGGACTTTGGCTTCTTTGGGCTGGCAGACTTTTATGCCATCACCCCATGCCGCTTCTGGCGGCGCAGGACGCTTGCCAGCAGGAAGGCGGGCATGGCGTATATACTCAATGAAGCCCGCTTTATCATGCGAGGCTTTGTGATCCGGTCCCACGGCATTTTTGTCATAGGTAATATGCGTTTCCAGAAAGCGCGAACCAAGATCAATGGCACCGCACATGATATCGGTTGTTCCAGTATGATCCGAAAACCCGACCTGAAGACCAAAGGCATTCATCATACTTGTAATGGCTTTGAGATTGGTTTCCTCAACGGTTGCGGGATAGTTGGTTGTGCATTGCATCAGAGCAACATTATCCGCCAGAAGATCAAGCTCCTGCGCGGTGGGCATACGGACATAGCGGCTATCCGGTAAACCTTCGGCGTGTGTCCGCCCATAAGCGATCCATGTGAGCGCCATCCCGATTTCCTCCAGATTGGCAACACCCGAGGACATGATCAGAGGAAGTCCGGTACGCCCCGCTTCAACCAGTAAGGGCATATGGACAACCTGACCGGACGCTATTTTAAGAAGTTTAGCGCCGACCTGATCGACCAGCATCCGCAGGCTCGGAACATCAAAAGGCGTGCAGAGAAATTCAATATCGATCCGGTTGCAATGACGGCGGATATCAAGCAGCGCCCCACGGGACATTTCATAGCGGTACAGCATGTCAAGAAAGGAATCCTCCGATTCACGCAATCCATCCTGATTGGTTAATTGATAGCCAGCCTGCGCCGTTGTCGGATTGCAAAGCCAGGGGGGATTAAAAGCCTGAAATTTTACAAGATCTGCGCCGCATTCCTTCGCCATATCCGTAAGTGAGAGCGAGCGTGTCCGGTCACCATCATTATTCACGCCGACTTCGGCAATGATGAATACATAGTCTGGATTTTCGGAGAAATTGAATTTATTATCCTTGATTAACAAAGGCATTATTTTTCCTTGTTTCTTAAGCTTTTAAGCCGGAAGCGTAGGAATGTTTTTGCTATATGTCAAGATATTTTACTTTTTTTGACAGGGCAGGGGGCGATATGGTATCTGTTATTATGGTGTCTTCAGAAAAACAGAAAAAAAACAGATATGTCTGCCTGTTGTTTTCTGAAAAATTCATAATTTTATGATAGGGTTTTAGAACAATGAATATAGAACCCTCTGCAAAAGTTTGAAGTAACGG
>PFTR01000050.1:0-15341 GCA_002789675.1 Alphaproteobacteria bacterium CG_4_9_14_3_um_filter_47_13
TCAGGAAAAAACACTTAAAAAAGTTTATTTCATTACCAGAAACGTCACCAGGGATATAGAGCATATTGAAGCGGCCAGTCTGAAATTTTTACAGGCACCTAATCCTGAGGCCGTTCCAGATGACAGATTATTCGAAAATATAAAATAATCGGCATTAATCCGAACGTGGTCAAAATATAACTCTATATTTATATTCGTCTTATAAGTTGCTATGCTTGTCGCTCTTGTTTTAACAGAGGAACATTTATGACTATTAAAAAAGTTGCGGTAATCGGGTCGGGCGTAATGGGAAGCGGCATTGCCGCGCAAGTGGCAAATGCCGGTATTCCTGTGATATTGCTTGATATCAGGGTTGAAGGGAAAAATCTGGCTGAAGAGGCTATCAAGAAAATGCTCAGGACAGACCCGGCTCCGTTGATGCTGCCGTCTTTTGCAAAATTGATTACCCCGGGAAATCTTGAAGATGATCTGGCGCTTTTAAAAGAATGCGACTGGATTATCGAGGTTGTTCTTGAAGATTTGAAAATCAAACACACGACTTATGAGAAAATTAACAGCGTCCGCAAAAAAGGCTCTGTGGTGTCGTCCAATACCTCAACCATTCCCCTGCACCATTTGACCGAAGGAATGGGAAAGGAATTTGAACAGGATTTTCTGGTCACGCATTTTTTCAATCCGCCGCGTTATATGCGCCTTCTGGAGCTGGTCACAGGTCAAAATACGCGGCCTGATGCGATAAAAATGATCCGTGATTTCTGCGATGTGAAACTTGGAAAGGGTGTGGTTGACTGCCATGACAAACCCGGCTTTATTGCCAATCGCCTTGGTGTTTTCTGGCTGACCGAAGGGGTTAATCAGGCACTTGAGCAAAATATTTCTATAGAAGTTGCTGATGCCGTGATGTCGCGTCCGGTCGGGATTCCCAAAACGGGGATTTTTGGTTTGATTGATCTGGTCGGGATTGATTTGATGCCGCATTTGTCGGAGTCCTTGCTTTCGAGTCTGCCGGACAATGACTGGTACCGCCGGATTTTTAAAGATCATCCCTTTATCCATCAAATGATTGAGGCCGGTTATACAGGGCGTAAGGGCAAAGGCGGTTTTTACCGCTTAAACCCTGATCCAAAAGCCAGGAAAGAAAAACAGGCTCTGGCATTACAAACAGGTTCTTTTGCAGAGAGCCATTATAAAAAAGCAGAAAAACCAAATCTCCCCTCGCTTGAGGCCGGACGGCACGGACTCCGCGCTGTTGTCGAATCAGGCGATGAAGGCGGGCGTTATGCCTGGGCGGTTTTGAGCAAAACACTGGCCTATGCAGCCTCGCTGGTTCCCGAAATTGCCGATGATATTGCCGCCGTGGATGAAGCCATGCGTCTTGGTTATAACTGGAAAAAAGGCCCGTTCGAGATGATAGACGATCTCGGAGCCGCGTGGTTTGTAGAAAAACTGGCACAAGAGAAAATAGATATACCGGAATTGCTGCAAAAAGTCGGTAATGGCACATTCTATAAAATTGAAGACGGGGTGCAGCATTTTTTTGGAACGGACGGCCACTATCATGCGATACAGCGTCCGCAAGGAGTGATTCTGCTCCGGGATCTCAGGCTTTCACAAAAACCGTTGATAAAAAATGCCTCGGCCAGTGTCTGGGATATTGGTGATGGTGTGCTGTGTTTTGAACACACCAGCAAAATGAACACATTTGACGAGCAGATTTTCGAGATGATCGGCAAAGTCATCAAACATATCGGTGACGGAACAGGCACCCATAAGGCGCTCGTCTTCTACAATGAAGGCAGTGCATTTTCAGCGGGGGCGAATCTGGGGCTCGCGCTTTTTATGATTAATATTGCGATGTGGCCGCAGGTTGAGGAATTTATTGCAGGGGGGCAGCGCGCCTTTATGGCGCTTAAACACGCACCGTTTCCGGTGGTGAGTGCCCCTTCCGGTCTGGCACTGGGCGGTGGCTGCGAAATTTTGCTGCACTCGGATCATGTGCAGGCACATGCCGAAACCTATACCGGTCTGGTAGAAGTTGGCGTGGGTTTAATTCCGGCCTGGGGGGGATGCAAGGAAATGATATTGCGATTCCGCGCCCGTCAAAAAGCGCAGCATAATTCTTTCTGGCTCTCTCCGGCCAATGATCCGATGAGCGCGACACGGCAGGCTTTTGAAGTCATTGGCACGGCACAGGTGGCAAAATCAGCCGCCGAAGCGCAGCAGATTGGCTATTTCCGCGAGTCAGACGGTATTACCATGAATCGGGACAGGCTGCTTTATGATGCTAAACAGAAAGCACTGGCACTGGTCAGGGATTATAAAGCACCGGCGCTGGAGGAGAATATCCGTCTGGCCGGAGAAAGCGGCCGCTATGCGCTTGACATGGCGGTTGCCGACTTACGCAAGTCCGGCAAGGCCACGCCTTATGATGTTGTTGTCTCGGGGCATCTGGCCTCCGTTCTTTCTGGCGGTGATACGGATATAACAGAGAGCCTGAATGAAAATGATCTGGTGACACTGGAGCGCCGCGAGTTTGTTAAATTACTGCGCGAAGAAGGCACAATGGCACGAATCGAACATATGCTCGGTACAGGAAAGCCGCTACGGAATTAAGACTCCATAATAAAAGAGGAAAATAATGCTGGATTTTTTAAAGAAGAAAAATGTCAGGAAAGATCCGAAAAAACTCTCGCGTGAGGAATTGATTGCACAGGCGCAGCAGAATGCACGGAAAGCACGGGAGGAACTGGGGGAAGAAAATATCCGGCGTCTGGCCGAGGCGTTGCAGCAGATGAATAGTCCGGCGCATCAGTCTGAAGGAAAACGGGCGCAAGAGAAGATAAGACAGATGGACAAAGGGCATATTGCCGATAATCTGAAAATAATTTTAAAAGAGGATAAATAAATGCCTGCCTATAACCCGCCACTGGAAAATATCCGTTTTGTTCTCAACGAGGTGCTGGGGGCTGAAACACTGGCCAGCCTGCCCGGTTATGAAGAGGTAACACCGGATCTGATGGATCAAATTCTTGAAGAAGGCGCTAAAATATGCCGCGATGTTCTTTTTCCGCTTAATCAGAGCGGCGATGAGGAAGGTTGTGTTTTGGAAAATGGTGTTGTGAGAACACCCCGGGGTTTTAAGCAGGCCTATGACACTTTTGCCCAAGGGGGCTGGTGTGGCTTATCTGCCGATCCAGTTTATGGCGGGATGGGAATGCCGGTGCTGGTCAATACGGTCATGCAGGAAATGATCTGTAGCGCCAATATGAGCTTTGGCATGTATCCGGGACTGTCACAAGGGGCATATGAAGCCCTTCACAGTATGGGAACTGACGCGCAGAAACAGACCTATCTGCCAAAACTGATTACAGGAGAATGGGCGGGAACCATGTGTTTGACCGAGCCGCATTGCGGGACGGATCTGGGGCTGATAAAAACAAAGGCGCAGCCGGAGGGTGATGATTCCTGCAAAATCAGCGGAACAAAAATATTTATTTCCGCAGGCGAGCATGATTTGACAGACAATATCATCCACCTTGTTCTGGCGCGGCTTCCTGATGCGCCAGAAGGTGTCAAGGGCATTTCCCTTTTTGTTGTTCCCAAGTTTTTACCCGAAGAGGACGGGAGCATCGGGGCGCATAACAGGGTCACATGCGGGTCAATTGAACACAAAATGGGGATCAAGGCCTCCAGCACCTGCGTTATCAATCTGGACGAAGCCAAAGGCTGGCTTGTCGGAGAGCCGCACAAAGGGTTAAAGGCCATGTTCATTATGATGAATGCGGCGCGCCTTGGCGTTGCCATGCAGGGTCTGGGAATTGCTGAAGTCGCGCAGCAGAATGCCGTTTTATATGCCAGAGAAAGATTGCAGATGCGGGCGCTTGATGGTGCAAAAGCGCCGGAAAAACCTGCCGATCCGATTATTGTTCATCCCGATGTCCGGCGGATGCTGCTGACAGGAAAAGCGTTTTGTGAGGGGGCGCGGGCGCTGTCATACTGGGTCTCCATGAAACTTGATCTATCCCTGAAGCATCCTGACGAAGCGGTGCGGCAGGAGGCCGATGATCTTGTGGCGCTTTTAACACCTGTCATCAAGGCCTATCAGACAGATATGGGTTTTGAGGTTGCCAGCCTTGCCATGCAGGTTTATGGCGGTCATGGCTATATCCGCGAGCAGGGAATCGAGCAGTATACCCGTGATGCACGGATTGCCATGATCTATGAAGGTACAAACGGAATTCAGGCGCTTGACCTTGTCGGGCGGAAAATGTCGCAGGGTTTCGGGCGATTACTGCGCCGCTTCTTCCATCCGGTGCAGGCCTATATTGAAGTGAATCAGTCCAATGCAAAAATGCAGGAATTTATTTTTCCGCTTGCCAAGGCGTTTTCCAAACTCCAGCAGGCTACGGCAACCATCGCGCAAAAAGGGCTTAAAGACCCGAATGAAGCTGGCGCAGCCTCCACTGACTATCTGCGTATGTTCGCGCTTGTGGCAATGGGTTATATGTGGGCGCAAATGGCGCAAGCAGCGCTTAAAAAGCTGGAAACAGGAGCAGGGGGGCGGGATGATTTTTACGAGAGTAAACTTGTCACAGCGCGTTTTTTCTTTGCCCGTATGTTGCCGGAAAGCGATGCCCGCTTTAAAGCCGTTATGGCAGGAGCAGACAGTGTCATGACCCTGAAAGCCGCCAGTTTTTGAAATTCAGCGGGAAATTTGCTGAAAGACGGTATGAAGCATATCATCATTGCTAATCTGAACCCAGTAAGCCTGCAACCATTCCTCTTCCTCTGTACCCAGAACATCCTCTTTGCTGCGTGGTATCGGCAAGGGTTCCCTGCTTTTCCGAATCGATTCAAGATGCAGATCAAGGGCTTCCTGAAAATTTGCCATGGCGTCATCAATCGTATCTCCGTACGAAACGCAGCCGGGAAGATCGGGAATATCCACCCAGTAATCGGTATTATCCTCTTTTCGGACAAGAGCAATATATTTGAAAGATGTGGTCATGGTGACGCCCTCTTTTTCATCAATTTTATCTGCTGCTTTGGACTGTACTTTCCACCAAGAATATTTTCCAATGCTTGAGAAACAGTTTCTCCTGCCTGCTTTGCAACAGATTTTGCCGTACCGATCGGAACGCTATCTCCTTCATTGCTTATGGGAAGGGTCACTGTTGTAGAATTCTCTCCTTTGGAAAACTGTCGATGTGAACCTTTTTGTCTAAGCTCCTCATAACCATCGGCCTTCAATAAATCAAATAATTCCCCTGCTGTAACAGTTCTTGCCATTTCAAATCCTTCCGCTTTCTATTATTATGATATTTAGTTTAAAAATAATTAACAGAAGAAATGCGATGCAAAAGAATAATAAACAACCGGAAACGCCTGCTGTTTTTGAAACGGGACAATCCTTGCGCGCTTTTGTGCAGGCACAGCGCAAACAGGGCAAAAAAATTGCACTTGTGCCCACAATGGGTGCCTTGCATAACGGACATCTGTCTCTGGTGCGGCAAGGGATCGAGAAAGCCGACTGTGTCATTGCCAGCATCTTTGTCAATCCGGCGCAGTTCGGTGCAAACGAGGATCTTGATGCCTATCCGCGCCCATGGGAATCAGATTTTGAAAAACTTGAAAAGGCTGGAGTTCATAGCATTTTCAGGCCATCCGTGAAGGAAATATATCCCGATGGCTTTGCAACTATGATCTCGGTGAAACATGTCAGTGAACCGCTGGAAGGGGCACATCGACCCGGTCATTTTGACGGGGTTGCCACGATTGTTGCCAAGCTTTTCTGGCTTTGCCAGCCGGATATCGCCTTATTTGGCGAAAAAGACTGGCAGCAGCTACAAATTATCCGGCGCATGGTCACGGATCTGAATATTCCTGTTGAAATTCTCGGTGCACCCATCATTCGTGATGAAAAGGGTCTGGCACTGTCTTCACGCAACGCCTACCTCTCGCAAAAGGAGTATGGCATTGCCTGCCAGCTTAATAAAATCCTGTTTAGCATGGCACAGCAGATCAAACAGGGTCATGCCCTCCCTGAAGTCCGCAAAGAAGGCAGAAAGGCTCTGGAAAAAGCGGGTTTTGATAAAATTGATTATCTGGAGATTCTGGATGAAATAACGCTAGAGGCCGCCCAAAATGGTTCTTTGCGCATTTTTGCAGCGGTTAAAATTGGAAAAACAAGATTAATTGATAATGTTCCCGTGTTATACTGAAAGGCAGAATAGGAGTTTTCATGTCTCTTGAAGAAATAACAGAACAGATCGAAAAGAAGATGACACAGGCCACCGGGTTGCAGGCACGCGTCAAATTTGATTTTGGGGATGATGGCATTATTTTCATTAATTCTACCCAAACACCACCTGCAATCAGCCATGAAAATCAGGAAGCCGACGTCACATTATCCTGTGCCATGAGTGTTTTTCAGGGCTTTATGAATGGCAGCCAGGACCCCAACATTGCCTTTATGATGGGAAAACTCAAAATACGCGGATCTATGGGACTGGCGATGAAACTCAATGCTATTCTGGAAGATTGATTTATAAATTCAGCTATAGGTCGCTATCGCTCTAAACAGCCTGTCCGGCGGCGACAGCGGATGACCATGCCCACTGGAAATTATGCCCTCCCAGATGTCCGGTTACATCAACAATTTCGCCAATAAAATAAAGGCCGGGCACTTTTTTTACTTCCATGGTTTTAGATGATAATTCACCTGTATCCACGCCGCCCAGTGTCACCTCGGCGGTGCGATACCCTTCGCTACCCTGTGGTTTGATATGCCAGTCATTGATGGAGTTGGCAATGGCACGCAATTTCTTATCGGATAAATCAGCAATTGTGACATCATGCCCGCTTGTTTCCGCGACAAACACAGCAAGCTTTTTGGGAAGATAGGCACATAAAATATTATGCAGTTTCTGCTTTGGCTTTTCACGACGAACAAGGCGCAATGCTTCAAACATATCCTGACCGGGCAATAAATTGACAGTGATCTCCTCCCCTTCACGCCAGTAGGATGATATCTGTAAAATGGAAGGTCCCGACAAGCCACGATGGGTAAAAAGAAGTCCTTCGGTAAACGTCCCGCCTTTTTCACTTTTGACTTCCGCCTGTAACCCGATACCGGACAACTCTTTTGTCTGCGCCAGCAGACTGTCGGCAAATGTCAAAGGCACAAGGCCGGCACGGGGCGGTATAATAGAAAGTTCAAACTGCGCCGCCACTTTGTAACCAAAGGGGCTGGCTCCTATTTTAGGGATAGACAATCCGCCACTGGCAATAACCAGTGCCGCAGATTTGAAATCACCCTTATTCGTTGTCACAATAAAGAAATCGCCGTCTTTTTCAATATTTGAAATATCCGTTTCCAGATGAAACTTCACTCCCGCTTGCTGCGCATCATTGCGGAGCATATCAATGATGAGAAAGGCTTTATCATCGCAAAAAAGCTGTCCCTTTGCACTCTGGTGGGCGTTGTCTTCATAGGGTTTTTCATGCCATCCGATATGGTGCGCTTTCACCAGATCCAAAAAATCCTGCGCGGTATAGCGACTTAGCGCCGATTTACAAAAATGCGGATTTTGTGAGAGAAATGTCTCCGGCCTTGCATACAGATTGGTGAAATTACAGCGCCCGCCGCCGGAAATACGGATTTTTTCGCCCATTCTGGCACTATGCTCAAGCACGGTCACGTGTTTTCCGCGCAACGCCGCTTCCCGCGCACACATCAATCCGGCAGCGCCTGCCCCGACAATAATCACATCACTCTGCTTCATAACGTGCATCATAGCCTATCCCGTATTTTTTAAATACTTGCAATTTTATTTCCATAGTTTTAAAGTAACCAATTAGTATTTCTTTATAAGGAGAATAATAATGGCTGATAATGTAGAATCCGGTGTCCTGAAAGAATACGAAAAACTTAAAAATCTTTTTCAGGATTATACCCAGATTAACAATACAATCAGTATTCTTCATAACGATCAACAAATCAGCATGTCACCGGGAAGTGCTCCTGACCGTGCAGAACAGATGGGCGCTCTCTCCAAAATAGCGCACCGTCTTATCAATGCTCCGGAAATTAAAGACTTGCTTGAAAAAGTTGAAGCGGCCCCTTCGGAATCCTTTTCCAAAGAAGATCAGCGCAACATAAAATTAATGCGAAAAATTGTTGCGGAACAGAATATTTCTGAAGATCTTTCCACCGCAATATCCAATATCTGCAATGAAGGGTGGGAAAAGCATACCAAACTACGGGACGCAGGTGACTGGTCACAAATGAAAGACTGGATTCAGCATTCTGTTGATACCATGCGCGAAGTGGGTCGTGATAAGAAAGAGCGGCTTGGATTTGCCTCTGCTTATGAAGCTTTGCTTGATACATTTAACACGGGTATGAAAGCCGGCCATGTAGCGCAGGAACTGGGAAAAATGGAAAAATCATTACCCGGTTTAATCCGTGAGGCCGCGCAAAAACAAAAAGAAGAAAAACCGCCTGTGGCGTTTTCCGGAACATTCCCGAAAGAGCAGCAGGAAGAATTATGCCGCCGTGTTCTTGAAGCCATGGGGTTTGACTTTAATCGCGGACGGCTTGATTTTATCAGCGGCCATCCCAGCTCTGGCGGTACGTCCGATGACACACGCCTGACAACTTTTTATGATGAAAAGAACTTTTTTAAGGCCCTGATAGCGGCCATTCACGAAGGCGGCCATGGCATTTACAACCAGACTCTTCCGCGAGAATGGCGCTATCAACCAGCGGGAGAACCCTTGGGTATGGATTTGCATGAAAGCCAGTCAAGAATCATGGAAGTCCAGGCCGCCATGACACCGGAATTCTTCGAATATCTGGAAATTCAGGCGCGGGACATTTTCAATCGTCCCGATGATCCGGCACTTTCTGCAGAAAATATGCGGAAATTAAGACAGACGGTAGCGCCTTCCTTCATTCGTGTTTATGCCGATGAAATCACATATTCCGCCCATATTATCCTGCGGCACAAGCTTGAAAGCGCGCTGATCGAGGGCACTCTTACGGCAGAAGATCTTCCGCAGGCCTGGAATGATGGCATGAAAAACCTGCTCGGGATTACCCCGCCAGATCATTCACAAGGCTGTATGCAGGATGTGCATTGGCCTTCTGGCGCCATTGGCTATTTTCCTGCTTATACACTTGGTGATATGGGCGCGGCACAGTTTTTTGCTGCTGCCTGCAAAGACCGTCCCGAGATCCGTTCTGAATTAAAAACGGGGAATTTTAAACCTCTGCAGGAATGGCTGGAGGAGAATGTCCACAGCAAAGGATCACTTCTGACAACAGAAGAGATTTTTGTGCAGGCTACAGGGAAAAAACTCGGTGCCGATGATTACCTGAACCATTTGAGCGAGCGTTATCTTGGAAAACCCTATACCGCGCCCGTTTCCGCACCGATCCTTCCGCAGCAGAAGACACCGGAAATAAATTAAGGAAATCCTGTGCCTTTTTAAATTTTGAGCGCAATCAAATCCCGCTGCTCTTCCAGAGATCAGCGTAAGTGCTTTCGTTATCTTTTTGAATGACAGGATCATCGTGCATGTCAAGTTGCGCCTTGATCGCGTTGATATCTGCCAGCAAACCATTAATTGTTTTACCAACTGGATCAAGATCATCCGAAGTATCGGGCAAGCCATAAGAAGCATTTTCGCTTTTACAATTCACCAGCCGCGCCGGATTTCCAATCGCAACACAACCGGAAGGCACACTGCTTGTTACCAGAGCGCCCGCCCCGATTTTTGCGGCGCTCCCGATGGTCACGGCTCCCAGAACCTGCGCATTCGCGCCAATCATTACGCCGTTTTCAAGGGTGGGGTGGCGTTTGCTGCCCGGAAGATCACCGCCTTTACCGCCCAGCGTAACCCCATGATATAATGTCACATCATCCCCGATTTCAGCCGTCTCCCCAATGACCAAACCCATCCCGTGATCAATAAAAAGTCTTTTTCCGATTTTTGCACCGGGATGGATTTCAATGCCTGTCAGAAGCCGCCCTCCATGGGCAATCACTCTTGCCAGTGCCTGCGGTTTGAATCCTTTTATATCAAGAGTCCAGATCCAGTGTGCCACACGGTGGATGACAAGCGCATGAACACCGGGATACGCAAGAACAACTTCCATGAAACTTGGCCTTGCCGGATCACGGGCGCGAATAGAATCAATCAGATCGCACATAAGGTTTATGATTCTCCGGCGACGGTAAGTCCATCGAATAAAGGAGTCGAGATATAACGATCCGCGCCATCAGGAAGAATAACCACAATTGTCTTTCCCTTATTTTCTACTTTTTGAGCAACTTTAATAGCCGCAGCAAGTGCAGCGCCCGAAGAAATACCGGCGGCGATACCTTCCCGTGTCGCAAGTTCCCGTGATTTTTCAAAGGCCTCCTCATTACTAACCTGTATAATCCCGTCAATAAGCCCTGTTTCAAGAATTTTTGGAATAAAGCCTGCCCCAATGCCCTGTATCTTATGTAACCCCGGTGCGCCGCCAGACAGGACGGGCGAATCTTCAGGCTCTACGGCAATCATTTGAAGTCCCGCTTTGCGTGATTTCAGCGCCTGGCCAATTCCTGTAAGCGTTCCCCCTGTGCCAACGCCACATACAATAATATCAACGGCTCCCTGCGTATCGTTCCAGATTTCCTCTGCCGTGGTTTCACGGTGGATTTTGACATTTGCGGGATTATCAAACTGTCCCGGTATAAATCCATTCTCAGTTCTAGCCGCGATCTCTTCTGCCTTTTCAATAGCGCCCTTCATACCCATTTCACGCGGAGTCAAAACAAGTTCGGCACCTAGAAAAGCAAGAACCGTCCGGCGCTCTATCGACATGCTTTCCGGCATCGTTAAAATCAGGCGGTATCCTTTGGAAGCCGCTACGAAAGCAAGGCCTATCCCGGTATTTCCGGAAGTTGGCTCAACCAGAACCGTTTTTCCGGGTGTAATTTTCCCCGATGCTTCGGCATCCTCAATCATCGAAAGCGCAATACGGTCTTTAACGGAAGAAAGAGGATTAAAAAATTCGAATTTACAGAGCAGATCAGTCTGCAGTTTATAAGTCTCGATAATTTTTGATACCCGCACTAAAGGCGTTGCCCCAATTGTTTCCAAAACATTTTCATAGATCCGACCACGAAAGGAAGCGCTATTTTCTGATATCTGTTTTTTTACTGCCTGTAACATAATAATTTTTCCAGTTCTCAATAATTAATACGATCCCAAACAAATAGGATTAAATCTCAAAAAGCAAGGACATCAGGACTGTCTGAAATAGAACTTTTTATATATCCCCGAGTTGATCGTCTCCTGTAGACTGCAATTCTTTAACGATAATACCATACTCGGTGGCCAGTTTTGCCAAGCCCCCATTGGAAAGTTCCGCCGTTGCTTCAAAAATCCAGCGGACACCTTCACGAATCAGCATTCCAATAATCATGCCATTCCCCCCCTTATAATCATCCGGATTCATTTTATATCGTACAATTTCCTTATTATCTTCCTTATTTATAAAACGGATATAGATATTTTTTATCATGCCGAAATGCTGGCCGGTAATCTCGGGATCATAAATTGACAGAACCAGCACAATTTTAAGAACATCAAAAGAAATTCCATTCAAATCAAGAAGAATACTTTCATCATCCCCGTCCCCTGCGCCGCTGCGGCTATCGCCGCGATGCTGGATCGCGCCGTCACAGGCGATTTCGTTATTAAAAAAAACGAAATCCTCATCAATCCGGGTCATTTCATTTCTATCTAGTAAAAATATACTTAAATCAACATCAACAGGATCCCCTTCAAGACTTCTTTGATCCCAGCCAGCACCAATCATTATCTTTTTCAAACCGGGTACTTTTTCAGTCAGATCGGCATATTCTCCTTTATGAACCAAATCCATTTCATCTTCGGAAATATCGTCGGGAGGAGGTTGTAAAAAGCTGCTTCTCTCTTTTTCTGGAGACATTGATATTGGGCTTATATCAGAAGGAATAGCATCCGGAATCGGAGGCAACGGATTACCACCGCCTTTTATCCGGCTTTCCCCCACATCAATTGGTTTCACACGATCTTCTTCGACCTCGAATTTTTTTAGATCGTCATTATCCATGTCACTCATTCATCAATCCTGATTCTCATTCTATCTAGGTAATGTAAAATGCAAAAATAGAAACCATGTAAACAGTATAGGCTCCAAGGAAAATTATACCAATAAAACGATTAATTTTCCCGTAGAAAAACAATATTGCAGCAAAAATCAGACTAACGGCCAGCGTAATCCATATATCCAGCTCCGATAATTGCGCAGCGGCCAATCCGGTCTGAATGGGTTTTAGCAAAGCCGTCATACCTATAATCATCAAAATATTAAAAATATTGGAACCTACAATATTACCAATCACAATATCTGTCTGTTTTTTTCCTGCTGCAACGAGGCATGTTGAAAGCTCAGGAAGTGATGTGCCAATCGCTATAATACTCAGACCAATCACGGCATCCGGAACCCCTATAATCGCGGCACTGATTTTTGCGCCCCGTACCAGAAATTCTGCGCCAGCAGTTATACCGAGCAAACCCAGTATAAGAAACAAAACAGAAATTTTCAGGTTTTTAAAAAAGGGCTCTTCACTTTCTTCTCCGGTCTCAATTCCTGAAACACTGGCTTTTCTGTATATCCAGAATGTATAAAGAAGGAGTATTATAATCATGAGCAATCCGGCCAAATGGCCAATTGTTCCATACTTCATTAATCCGGCCAAAATCAGCGTTGCCACCAGCATCATAGAAAGATCACGGATAACAAGTCTTGGAATAACGGATAATGTTCCAATCAGTGCCGTTGCCCCAATAACCAGAAGAATATTCGCCGTATTGGAACCGATGACATTCCCAAGCGCAATTCCGGGCAAATTTTGATAATTAGAATTTACAGATATAACCAGTTCCGGTAAGGATGTCCCAAAGGCCACCACCGTCAGACCAATCACAAGACGGGAGACACCCATATGTTTTGCAAGGAAAATCGCAGCATCAACAGTCCAGTTACCCCCCTTGACCAGCAGTATGATGCCAAGCCCCATCGCGCCAAATGCCATCACCAGCGTTTCCATTGTCGTCATGGACAATTCCTGCATTATGATTTTGCTCCATCCGCCCACTCAATGCCAAAACCAAAAGCCCGATCCATTTCGGCATGACCGGGATAATACTCCGTATAATTTGTCAGCTTAATACCGTTACGGACATTTTCCAGCCCGGCCACAGCACATATTGCCAGTTGCGATTTATAGGTATGGAGTGTTACAATCATCGGTTTTTCATTCGGGATTCTGATCTGCATTTGCGGCTTGATCTGCGCCCAGTTACCAGCACCACCATAAATATATAAATAAACCAGCAATCTTTTGATTTCCGGCCATTTTTGGCCATTCACCCTCAGGATTTCATCCTCACCATCATCATCGTCATCATCATCGCCGGTACGGTCATCGCCGGATAAATGGATAAAAGGTTCCAATTTATAGCGCCCATACATATCGCCAAAAGCCTGAATACAGCCGCGCTTGCCATTCTGGAGTTCGTACAGGCATCCCAGATCAAGATCGACACCCTTTTTCTGCACTTTTTTAAAAATTTTTCCAAAAAAACCGGACTCTTCAACGAGAACATTGTTCCATGCCGCGCCAATACGAATTTTTTCATAACCATTTTCCTGAGGATTGAAAATATCTGTCTGCCCTGTGACTCCTAAAAAATTATAAGCATTATTATCCGTATCCGATACATATCCGGCGGCCCCCTTTGCATTGCCATGGCCAGAAAATCTGGCACGGCGGCGTGTGGCTTCGATCAGTGAGTCCTGTGATAGATTTTCGCGACTCATTTTTTCTCCCCTGCTTGACAACTCGTAACAAAACCATGTCAGGATAGCATTACATACCCCTGCTAAAAACCAAAATCGTTAAATTTCTGAAAACAAATCCTGTCGAAGAACGTCTTTCATCCAGCAAAAGAGACGTGTGGCCTGATAAAAACTAAAGAATAAATTTGGAAAGATCAGCGTTTTCCGCAAGGACGGAGACCTGTTTACGGACATATTCTGCCGTCACAACAAAAGATTCACCATTCCGATCCGAAGCGGTAAAGCTGATATCGTCCAGCAATTTTTCCATAACAGTCAATAACCGCCGCGCCCCGATATTTTCAACTGTTTCATTGACCTGAAACGCGATACGGGCAATTTCATCTATGGCATCTTCTTCAAAATCAAGTGTAAACCCTTCTGTTTTCATCAAGGCCTTATACTGGAGAAGCAGACTGGCTTCGGTATCGCGCAGGATTTTTTTGAAATCATCTTCTGTCAGAGCACGTAATTCAACACGAATCGGCAGCCGTCCCTGAAGTTCAGCAAGAAGATCGGATGGTTTGGCGTAATGGAAAGCGCCTGAGGCCACAAACAGGATATGATCCGTTTTCACCATCCCGTATTTTGTTGCCACTGTTGTTCCTTCTATCAGCGGCAGCAAATCGCGCTGCACCCCTTCGCGGGAAACATCCCCTCCCCGCGCATCACGACGATGGGCTATTTTATCTATTTCATCAAGAAAAACGATTCCATTCTGCTGAACCAGATCCAGCGCTTCACTGGTCATTTTATCTTCGTCAAGAAGCTTGTCCGCTTCATCCTGCATCAGAATATCGTAAGATTCGGCCACCGTCATTTTCTTGCGCTTTTTACGTTCGCCCAGCGCCTTGCCAAAAATATCACCAACATTGATCATACTCATTGATGCTCCGGGCATTCCGGGAATATCAAAACCATGCATCGGATCGACCCGGTCTTTAATATCAATTTCAATTTCGCGCTTGTTCAAATCACCGCTACGTAATTTATCGCGGAAACTTGTGCGTGTTCCTTCGCTGGAGTTATTGCCGACAAGCGCATCAAGGACGCGTTCCTCGGCATAGATTTTTGCCTGCTCCATCACCGATTTACGCATTTTTTCGCGCACCATATGCATGGCAACCTCGGTCAGTTCACGAATAATTGACTCAACATCCTTGCCGACATAACCCACTTCGGTAAAGCGTGTGGCTTCAACCTTTATGAAAGGAGCCTGCGCAAGCTTTGCCAGACGGCGGGCAATTTCGGTTTTACCGACCCCTGTAGGACCAATCATCAGAATATTTTTGGGATAGATTTCTTCCTGTAACTCAGGATCAACCTGCATCCGCCGCCAGCGATTCCGTAGCGCGATAGAAACAGCACGCTTGGCATCATTCTGTCCAATAATGTAACG
>PFTR01000050.1:15410-15502 GCA_002789675.1 Alphaproteobacteria bacterium CG_4_9_14_3_um_filter_47_13
TCCCGCCTGTGAATTATGATCTGTCATTGTTTGTGTTGTCTCGCTCATGCCCATGATATATCGTAAAAACCCGCTTGTTATCAAGCTTTTTT
>PFTR01000026.1 GCA_002789675.1 Alphaproteobacteria bacterium CG_4_9_14_3_um_filter_47_13
GAAAATTCTTGTTCCTGTCAAACGTGTCATTGACGCTTATGTGGCGATCCGGGTCAAAGCCGATCAAAGCGGCGTTGAAACGGCCAATGTCAAAATGTCGATGAACCCGTTCTGCGAAATCGCGGTTGAGGAAGCGGTGCGTTTGAAAGAAGCCGGAACAGTGACCGAAATTATCGCCGTCACCGCCGGAACCGCCCAGTGTCAGGAAACATTGCGTACCGCCATGGCAATGGGAGCCGATCGCGGTATTCTGATCCAGACCGACGAGATCTTGCAGCCCCTTGCCATTGCCAAACTGCTCAAGGCTGTGGCTGACAAAGAATCCCCGCAGGCTATTCTAATGGGAAAACAGGCCATTGACGGCGACCATAACCAGACCGGACAGATGCTGGCCGCCCTTCTTGGCTGGGGGCAGGCGACTTTTGCCTCGAAAATTGAATTTGGAGACGGCGTTGTGACTGTGACAAGAGAAATTGATGGCGGGCTGGAAACACTCAAACTCGATCTTCCGGCGGTTATCACGGCTGATCTGCGTTTGAACGAACCGCGCTATGCCTCTCTGCCCAATATTATGAAGGCAAAGAAAAAACCGCTGGATACACTGACTCCCGCCGATCTTGGCGTTGATATCACGCCGCGATATAAAACTTTGAAAGTCACCGAACCGGCGGCGCGCAAAGCCGGAATCATGGTTGAATCCGTGACGGAGCTTGTTGAAAAACTGCGTAATGAAGCAAAGGTAATCTGATATAATGCCCATTCTCGTCATCGCCGAACATGATAACAGCGAAATAAAACCTGCAACCCTGCCAACAATTACGGCAGCGCGCACTCTGGACAGGGATGTTCATGTTCTTGTTGCCGGAGAAAATACGCAGCAGGCCGCCAGCGCCGCTGCCGCCATTCACGGTGTAACAAAGATTCTGCATTGTGATAATGCCGCCTATGCTAACGGACTGGCAGAAAATCTGGCAAAGCTGATTGTAACGCTGGCACCTTCCTATAGTCATATTCTTGCTCCCGCTTCTTTTTTTGGCAAGAATGTCATGCCCTATGCCGCCGCGCTTCTGGATGTGCAGCAGATTTCCGATGTCACCGCGATTGAAAATGAGGACACATTCACCCGTCCCGTCTATGCCGGAAATGCTTTTGAAACCCTGCAAATATCCGGCACGCCAAAGATCCTGACCATTCGTCCAACTGCCTTTGATGCGGTCAGAGCCGAAGGCGGCGCGGCCTCTATAGAAACAGTCCAAAGCGCCGGAGAAACAGGCCTAAGCCATTTTGTAAACCAGGAGCTGACAAAAAGCATGCGCCCCGAATTAACCGCCGCCGATATTATTATTTCCGGCGGACGGGCACTGGGAAGCAGCGAGAATTTTACCGCCCTGATCGAACCGATTGCCGACAAGCTGAACGCGGCCATTGGCGCTTCCCGTGCTGCCGTGGATGCGGGCTATGTGCCCAATGATTATCAGGTCGGGCAAACAGGGAAAATCGTAGCGCCAAACCTTTATATCGCCGTTGGCATTTCCGGCGCGATCCAGCATCTGGCAGGTATGAAAGATTCCAAAGTCATTGTTGCCATCAACAAAGACAGCGAAGCCCCCATCTTCCAGATTGCAGATTACGGCCTTGTCGGTGATCTCTTCCAGATTTTGCCGGAACTTGATAAAGCGCTGGGATAAAAAACCTTCTTTTTTTCAGGAAGCACTTTTGATGGAATGACGGGACGGCATTTTTTCTTATGCCTCTCCTTCGCGTAAAATCACATGACATTGTTTGCTGGAATGACAATAATTAATTGAAAATTAATGGGAAATCAGCGATTATAGAGAATGATCAAAGCACCCCCGTCTTTCAAGCCGAAGAAATTCAAAGATCCGCAGAAAGCCTACGAATATATCTGCGAAATCTATAATTCCAATGTCATGTATCTGTGCGATAGCTTTGAAAAATTTTCTGCCCATCCTGCGCCGGGCTGTAAAATTGCGGCCTGTTACCCGCGCATCCGCATTCATCCGGGTGTTGTCACACGACCCGATACACGCCTGTCTTACGGTTTTGTTGCCGAATCGGGTCATTATTCCACCACGGTCACGCGTCCTGTCGATATTTTCGATCATTACCTGAAAGAACAGATCAGACTTTTATTGCTCAACCATGACTGTCCGGTTGAAATCGGACTCAGCGACCAACCGATTCCTGTCCATTATGCGCTGGGGGATGATTTCCACCTTGAAGGCGATCTGGACAACGAACAGATTAAAATGCTGCACGCGACCTTCACCATGCCGGATCTTAACGGGCTGGATGATGAAATCTCCAATAACACCTATATCCAGAAAGCAGGCGCCGATGCACCGCTTGCGCTTTTTACCGCCCCGCGTATTGATTTAAGCATTATGCGTCTGCGTCATTACACCGGCACTTCGGCAAGACACTTCCAGAATTTTATTCTCTTTACGAACTACCAGTTCTATATCGACGAGTTTGTACGGATCTGCCGCGATATCATGACAGAAACAAACGACCCGCAGCTTAAAGAAGAGCGCGCCGCATACACAGCCTTTATCGAACCGGGCAATGTCATCACGATGAATAAAAATATTCCGGAAAGCGGAAAAGATGACAAAGGCAGACATCTCGGACGGATGCCGCAAATGCCCGCTTTCCATCTCAAACGCGCCGATGGTAACGGCATTACCATGATCAATATCGGGGTGGGGCCGTCCAATGCCAAAACAATTACCGACCATGTCGCCGTTTTGCGCCCCCATGCCTGGCTGATGCTCGGCCATTGCGCAGGGCTGCGTAATTCACAAAGTCTTGGCGATTATGCACTGGCACATGGCTATCTGCGCGAGGATCATATTCTTGATAATGATTTGCCACTCAGCGTTCCCATCCCCGCTCTCGCAGAAATCCAGCAAGCTCTGGAAGAGGCCGTAGGAAAAGTCACAGGATCGGAAGGGTATGATCTTAAAAAAGTCATGCGCACCGGAACAGTGGCCACAATTGACGACAGAAACTGGGAACTTCAACCCGCCATTCGCCAGAATTTGCGCCTTAGCCAAAGCCGCGCCATCGCGCTGGACATGGAATCCGGAACCATTGCCGGAAACGGCTTCCGCTTCCGCGTTCCCTACGGAACCCTGCTCTGTGTCTCCGATAAACCGCTTCACGGCCAGCCCAAACTTCCCGGCATGGCAGACAGCTTCTACAGAGGGCGTGTTGACCAGCATTTGAAAATCGGGCTGATGGCGATGGAACTATTGCGAAAAATTGGTCCGGATCGTCTGCATAGCCGTAAATTACGCAGTTTCAACGAAGTCGCTTTTCAATAGCACTATGACCCGTCTTTTTCTTTCGCCGTATAATGATAGCTCATCTGCCTGCTGATTTG
>PFTR01000028.1:0-31229 GCA_002789675.1 Alphaproteobacteria bacterium CG_4_9_14_3_um_filter_47_13
CATTTTCATTTTGTACCTCATGCTCGTTTGCATGAAATGATTCTACAGGATTTTTACAGTCTTTTGCAGAGGGTTCTATAGTCACTCGCATCAAGAATAAGACATTTTATAACATCGTCATTACCTGAATTTTTGTTCCAAAAAAATACTCCCTGTTTCCAGAGAGTATTTTTAGAAAGAATAAAGCAATTCTATCAGGCTCTTTTTGCCAGACTTATTTTTTCCTGTCCGTTTTCAGGGTCAACCCAGCCGATATTTCCATCCGGGCGGCGATAAACCATGTTTAATTCTTTGTGTTTTGCATTGCGGAAGAGTAACGCCGTTTGACCGGAGAGATCCATCCGCATGACGGCATCCGAAACGCTCATGGTCTGGATATTTGTACTGATTTCTGCCACAATGACGGGATCCTCGCCATGGGGAATACCATCGTCTTCATTCTCGTCTTTTTCCGGTTCGGAAGCCAGTGTATAAGCCCGTGCTTTAAGAATTTCACTTTCCGGTGTCTGCTCAAGCCGGTCGCGATGATCGCGCAGACGCTTTTTATAACGGCGAAGCTGCTTGGCGATTTTCTCCGCAGCCGTATCAAAAGAACCGTAAGAATCGCCTGCCTGACTATCGGCAAGAACCATGATATCCTTGCCGACGCGGATTTGAATATGGGTGTTTATCACACCATGTCCGTGTCCTTCTTTTGAGAAAGTTACGGTTGCGAATGCGGCATGATTGAAATATTTTTGGTTAATTTCTTCAAGCTTTTCAGAGACATATGTCCTTAAAGCGTCACCGACATCCATTTGTTTACCTTGAACGGTCAATTCCATAGCGTATTCCTTTGTAAGTCATTGTAAAAAATATAGGCAGTTTTTTCCGGATTTTCCAGCCCTGTAAAAGATATTTTGTTAGTTCTATCCTCTTCTATATTCTAGCCGTGATTTGGTTAATAAAATTCTTACAGGGATTTCTTTATCTCTCTTTTGCTCTGCTTCCGGCGCTGGACAGAAGATCCAATATGCAATGCTTCCCGGTATTTTGCAACCGTGCGACGGGCGATCTCGATTCCTTCTTTAGTGAGAATCTCGACAATTTTGTCATCGGACATAATATTATCTGCTGTTTCGGCATCAATCAGATTCCTGATCTTCTCTTTAACTGCTTCGGCAGAATGGGCATTCTCTCCGGTTCCTAGTGCCGTCGAGAAGAAATATTTAAGCTCGAATATACCACGCGGTGTCCCGATATATTTATTATTGGTAACCCGGCTAACGGTGCTTTCGTGCATATCAATGCGCAGTGCGATATCTTTTAAGGTCATAGGCCGAAGATATTCAATGCCGTAAAGGAAAAAGGCTTCCTGTTCTTCAATAATTTCACCAGCCGTTTTAAGGATTGTTTTGGCACGCTGATCCATCGCACGAATAAGCCAGTTGGCATTCTGGAGCTGTTCGTCCAGATATTTTTTATCCTTTTTCTCGCGGGTATGCTGTGCCACTTCGGTATAATAATCATTATTGAGCAGGACTTTAGGCAGTGTCTCGCTATTCAGCTCCACACGCCAGCCCCCGCCCAGACTTTTCGGCAGGCGCTTCATCAGGACATCGGGGATGGCGGTCTGTACAATGAAATGGTCAAAATCGGCGGCGGGTTTCGGGTTCAGCTCACGGATTTCGTTAATCATATCCTGTAGATAAGTTTCGTTCACCTCGCATAATTCTGCCAGTTTCTGGAGATCCTGCGCTGCAAGGACATCAAGATGCTGCAGCAATTTGCGCATGGGCGCATCAAGGCGGTTCTGTTCTTCCAGTTGCAGGGCAAGGCAATCCTGTAAAGTCTCCGCAAAAACGCCTGTCGGGTCAAAACCACGCATTTTTTGTAGTAATTTTGCAACACGCTCCGGTTTGCATCCCAGACGCTGCGTAAGTTCATCGGGGCTTTCCCGTAAATAGCCGCGCTCGTCCAGCAGGTCAATAAGTCCGGCACCGATCAGGCGGTCACGCGGGTCGGAAAAAGCAAGGTGAAGCTGGCGGGAGAGATGTTCGCGCAGGGTAATGTCATGGCTCATCCGGTTTTCAAAGCTTTCATCCATAATATCGAATGAACGGCTTCCACCGGAACCCATATCCGCCATAGAGGATCCCGGATCAAAATCGGGTGTGGCATTTTCCGATTCATTGCCCGTCCAGGCATCATTAAAGCCATCTTCCAGAAGGTCATCATGTTGTCCGGGAGGTTGTTCATCGTCTTTCCCGCCTTGCTGGTCGGACTCATCTTTTTCCAGAAGGGGATTTTGTGCCAGTTCTTCTTCGATAAACTCGGAAAGCTCGAGATTGCTCATCTGCAACAGCTTGATGGCTTGCTGCAATTGCGGGGTCATAACAAGATTTTGTGATTGCCTGAGGTCAAGCTTCTGGGAAATACTACTCATGTGAATATTATACCATGAACACCGGAATTTTATAGTGGAAATGAAGGCAAAAGAAAACCGCTGTCGCAAGGAGTGACAGCGGTTTCTTTAACTTTAACGAACTTTAACTAACTTTAACGAACCTAACGAGCCAGATCTAAACTTAACTTTTCGGATTTCTTGCTGGAAAATCCTTGGAGAAAGTGTTTCACTATCCTTATCATGCCGCGCAAATGTGGCAAGATTATGGATAAAATAGTCTTATTTCAAGGTATTTTCGTTTCTGTTAGAATTCATATTCGATAATAGCTTTTAATGTCCCGTCCGGCGCAGCATCGGAAATACCGAATAAATAACCAATATCATATTTAAATACGCCCAGATGACCGTAGGCAACAGGGCCGATCCGGTGTTTCTGGTCATCAAAGGAATTATCATCATTCTCAAGCGATCCGAATTCATTATAGATCTCGAAACCCGGTTCGAATTCTGGACGGTAACGGTAGCGGGAGCTCCAGGCAAGCCCCCCTTCAAGATCATGGGAATCTCCATCTCCGAATTCCTGCTCGATAATAAAATTAGCTGTATGCGAAAAATCTCCGGCATCTTTGGCCAGAAGTAATTTGCCTTCGGCTTTGTCTGCGCCGCCAGCGGTATTATAAACAAGCTCCAATAAAACCCCCGCATCAAGCCAGTATTCCCCCGGTGTTGTCAGTTGAAAACGGTTTTCCCACTCAATGGCGGTAAATTCTGTATCGGCATTGCTGCGACCGTCTTTTTCAACTTCTCCATAAATTTCAGTAAACCAATATTCGTTTACGCCATAGCCCAGACCCAGTTTTTGTTTCCAGGCGCCGTCTTTATCGCTGTCATCGTCAATATCATAACCGCCGCGCCATTCTATCTCTATTTCACCTTCTTCAACATAAGGCTGGTAAACTTTTTTGGTGGCATGAGCCTGTGTCGACGCGCCAAAGAGAAAAGCGGTCATTAGAAGCGCTGCTGTGACAGCGGGACGTTTTTTTTGTCCGGAGGTGTCCGTGTATTTCATAAGCATCGTCAGTGTTCCCAGTGTTAGAGTGTAGATAATAAGTTGAATGATTGTAGGCTGTGCGGTGTAACCGATCAGCGCTTTCAGGCTTTGTCCGGTTATTCCCTGTTCGCTAAGCAGCCAGGAGGAATCCCAGACGGTTTTTGACAGATTTCCAAACAGGCCGGCCGCCGTCAGGAAGCCAGTGCCTTGCGACATCATCCCCGCAACGAGAAAAACCAGCAGCCAGCTTGTGACCTGAAAAAAGTGACGGGTCGAGAGTTTGATCAGACCCAGATAAAGAAGTGTTCCAACAACGGCGCCGCCGACCATGCCGATCGCCGATCCCGTCATTAAAGCCGCCGGAGACTGTCCCGAGGCCAGCATACCGTAAGTAAAAAGCGCAATTTCTGATCCTTCGCGCACAATTGCCAGTGCAATCACTGCAGACAGACTGAGAAATGGCAACCGCCCGAGCGCCACACTCTCCCCGATTTTAGAAAAGTGCGCTTTCATTTCCCTGCCGTGACGCTTCATCCAGAGTAGTGTCCAGCCGATAAAACCCGCCGCAACAAATAAAATAGCGGCATTAAAATATTCCTGCCCCAGTCCTTCTGCAAAGTCTGAAATCGCGCCTGTGAAAAATGCCACAATGCCCGAACCGGCTAATCCACCGGCAATCCCGAAGAATATCGCCTTCCCGCGATGGGGGATACCGCGTGTTGCCGCCAGCACAATGCCGACAATCAGCACAATTTCAAAAACTTCCCGAAAAACGATAATAGCGCTTGAGAGCATGTTAAAATCTTTCTTTTTATTTTGCGACAATCTGCCCTTTGGCGGTATCCATGTTGAACTCACCAAAAAACGGATAGGTTCCGGCATTCAAAGGCCCCACAAAAACAACACCCTTGCCATGGCCCTTAATGATTTTCTCGCGGTTGAGTTCATAGCTTTCAAACTCTTCCGGAGTCGGGTCTTCATTGACAATTACAATCCTGACCTTTTCTCCCGCCGGAATTTCAAGCGTTTCAGGAATAAAGTGATGATCTTTTATGCGCAGCGTATAATCCTCCGCCGCCATCACCTGTGTTCCCGCAAAGCTTATTAAGGCACAAATACCTATAATCGCCGCCAGTCCCTTGATTCTCATGGTTCTTTCCTTTTGTTAGAATGATAATTATTCGCAATGAGTATGTTCCTAGTCTAAATGAGAATGCCTATCAAGTGCAAATTTTAATTTTTTAGACAGGGAGAAAAAACGGGTCGTGTCGGTAACAATAAGCGTAAAATTATCCTGTAAAGAAAAGTAGTTTTATTCCTACAAGAACTGCGAAGGCACAGACAAATGTTTTAACCCATTGGTCGCCTTTTTTGATGGCAAGGGAGGCCCCGATTTTGCCGCCGATCATCATGCCAGAGAAAATTGCAGCGATATAAGGGTAATTCACCTGTCCGTGCCAGATAAAAAGAACGGATGTAACAAGCACCAGGAGCAGCCACGGAAAAAGATCTGTGGCATGAGCCTGCAATGTTTTCATCCCCATAAAATAGACAAGCGTGAAAATAGCCAGCAATCCGGCACCGCCGCCAAAAAAACCGCCAAAAACAGATACAAGGAAATAGACAAAATATCCTGCATATTTTTTGAGAGAGGAGGTCTCGTTTTGGTAGAGTCCAAAATCTTTTTTTAAGAAAGCAGCCGGCGCAATCAAAAGCAGAACAATGCCGACAATCGTATAAATCCATGTTTCGGGAATGCTCAGAGTGATCATCGTTCCAGCAATCCCGCCGATCAGAGCAATAACAGAGAGCGCTGGTGTATATTCCCATTGTATCAGGGAGGCCTTTTTGAATTTTAAAAGCGTTAAAATCCATACCCCTACAGAACTGACTCTTGTTGTCCCTATAGCCATTTGCGGCGGCAGACCTGTGGCAATCATAAACGGGGTAATAATCAGGCCGCCGGAGCCGCCCATAGAACCAACAATACCCGTGATGATGCTCACAAGAAATAGGATCAGGATATAATAGTCACTCTGGGCAATTGATTCAAACATGCTGCGGTGATCCTGCCCCAGGCTTTACCGGAGGAGAATGCCCTGTTGCAGACTCATACCGCATATCCGGTTGTAAAGTTGCCATGTTTGTTTCAGGTGGCATCCTGCCTGTTTTCATGTAATCCTTATCATGCATAACGGAAGCGAGTTCAATTATATTTTTGATCGTTTTGGCTTTGAAGCCGACTTTTATTCCTAACTTATACCAGGGCACGAGAATAAAAGGAACATCCTCTGTCAGATAGCGGTTTTGAATATCAGAAGAGGCTTTGATTGATTCATAGACTTTGGCACTTTGTGCAAATTCGGAAATCAGACGGCTTTCACCACCATAAATTCCTTGCAGAGCCTGCAATGTTGTCCGTAAATTTTTGTAACCATAGCGACGGGCAATTTCAAGGCGCTCTGCATCTATGGCCTCCACGATTTTCCCCACGGAAGGGGACAGCCCGTCTTTATAGAATAGAAAATCCCTATTCTGCGCTTCTGTCCAGCCTGTATTTAAAAGGGTCGGTGCCGGATGCAAAACGCCATTATAAGCCTGTAACGCCACTGCAATAATATTATCGAACCATTCAAGATCACATTTAAACAGGGCACCAATTTTTTTCTTGTGGACAGCATCTATTTTACGTCCATAAGCCGCAATAGGAATAAATTTTTTTTCTCCTGAAATATGAACATCCCCTTTATTCATGGCGCGAGAAGCATGGGGCGCGGCGTTGGTCTCGACAATAACAGGAGACGTTCCTTTTAACTTTTTTGTTAGCAAAGGCGATGAAAGATTCCCATTCAGGTTGATGATAATATGATTGTTTGTAATATGATCGGCAAGAGTATGAAACATGCTCTCCTGCGCATAAGAGGGCAGAGCCAGAAAAATATGATCGGAAAAATTGGCTGCTTTTTTAAGATTTCTGGTTAAAAGATCTATTGTCCATTGTCCGTTCAGGCATCCCGTTGCAGTAAGTTTTTTCTCTTGTGAATAGATACCGCGCCATTTCGAATCATGATCGGCATGGCTATAAAGACAAACTGAAAATCCTCTTGCTTTTAAATCTGCCGCCATTGCCAGACCACTATTTCCAGCCCCGATAATAGTGACGTTATTATGCCTGTTTTTCATTTTTATTTTCCGGTATTTGCGTTTTTTAGAAAATAATGATTTCTCATATTGTTGCTTAATGAAAATGAGAGTCATTCCCAATTTCTGTGTTTTATCTTGAATGAGAATGATTATCAAGTGCAAATTTTAATTTTTGAAGAAGGGCTGTTCTTGTAATAATGCCACGCGAACGTCTGGAATACAGGGTGTGTATTCAATGAGATTTCCAATAATTTGATAAAAGCCGGAGACCGGAAACCTGTCACGTACTTTTCGTGATCATGATTTCCGGTCTCCGGCTTTTACACTCTACTTATGGCGCGTGATTTCTCTGTGTCTTTGGCAGGTGCAGTGTTTCTGTGGGTTTGTTGTCCTGCTCTTTCGCCGCTGTTTTATTATAAACAAAGGAGAGAGGGTTTTCACATTTTTCTTTTGCAGCGCTTTGTGCATTGAAACTGATCCTCACAGTACCGCCTTTACTGAATTCTTCATTAATAATTTTGTCGGAAACCGGATCTTCGATATAGTTCTGAATGGCGCGTTTCATTGGTCTTGCGCCCATGTCACGGTCATAGCCCTGCTCCGCTAGCCAGTTTCTGGCGGATGTATCCAGTTGAATGTGAATGTTATAGTTCTGTTCAACGCTTTTAATAAATTTATCGACAATCTGCCCCATATGCGCAGATTCCAGTTCATGAAATGGAATAATGGCATCCAGACGGTTGCGGAATTCAGGTGTAAAAAAGCGTTTGACCGCTTCAGTTGTTTTCTGCGGATTGTCGTTGTCCGCCGCCGTTTTAAATCCAATTCCGTTTTTCGGTTTTTCTGTCGCGGTACAATTGCTGGTCATGAGGAGCATGACATTGCTGAAGTCCGCTTTTTCCCCGTTACTCCCGGTTAAGGTTCCATAGTCCATAATCTGCAATAGAATATTCAGGACATCAGGATGTGCTTTTTCGATTTCATCAAGCAACAGAACGCAATGCGGATTCTTCTGAATGGCCTTGATTAAAACTCCTCCCTGATCGGATTCCGTATAACCGGGGGGTGATCCGATGAGTTTGGAAACGGTATGTTTCTCCATATATTCTGACATGTCGAGGCGTATCAGAGGAACGCCGGTATTCTCTGCAAGCTGTCTGGCAAGTTCTGTTTTTCCGGTGCCGGTCGAGCCTGTAAAGAGAAAACTGCCTAGGGGTGATTTTTTATCACTGTTAGAAGAGGATGCCCGTGCCCGTTTTATGGCTTTGACTGTTGAATTGATAGCATCATCCTGTCCAAAAACGCTCTTCTGTAGATTGTCTTCAAGAGTGCGCAGCATTGTTTTATCGTTCGCGCTGATCTGTTCGGGAGGCCGGCGTGTCATGCGTGCGAATGTTGTCTGAATGATTGAAACATCAACAGGTTTCGGGGTTTTACGATTTCCTGGTGTGGCGGTGGCGCTGGCGGCGGCGGTGTCTATGACATCAATTGCGCTATCCGGAAGGTGATTATCCAGTGTAAAACGATGGGCAAGTTTGACCGCTTCTTCGAGAGCCTCATCTGAAAAAATGACATTATGATGCTTTTCATAGCTGTTTCTGAGGCCTTTTAAAATTTCGATACTTTGCGCGACTGTCGGTTCGGGAACATCTATTTTCGGGAAACGGCGGGAAAAAGCGCCGTCATTTTTAATAAATTTCCTATATTCTGCATCCGTTGTCGCGCCGATGAGACTTAATGTCCCGTTGGCAAGGGCGGGTTTCAGAAGGTTGGCGGCTGTCATCGGTTGCTGGGTATTAGAGCCCGCTCCCATCAGCATATGAACTTCATCAACAAAGAGATGCACTCTTGGTTTTCCAGCATTTACACCCACACTTTGTGCCAGCTTTTCTTCAAACTTTTGCAGATCATCGAGGATGTCTTTTATTCTCTTTTCAAAGTCACCCCGATTGCTTGTGTCGGCAACAAGGGCTCCCAGATCAAGCTCGAGAATAATATCATCCTTCATTGCCGGGGGGACATTTCCTGACACAATATTTTCTGCCAGACCTTCGACAATGGCCGTTTTTCCAACGCCGGGGGCGCCAACCAGAAGCGGATTCGATTTCTTGAAACGACGCAGTATATTTGTCATCTGTTCAAGCTCGGACTCACGGCCGATCAAAGGAAGCATTTTACCTTCTTCTGCCTTTTTTGTCAGGTTAATGCAAAAATCTTTGAGCGCCCCCCCCGGTTCCGGTTTGGGTTGTTTATAGCTTTGTCTGATTTGATCTTGTGTTTTTCGTATGGATGTGAATGATTTATTGTCTTTCAATGATTGTTTTAAGGCGCTTGTTGCCTCAACCTGGTTAAAACCACTATTGATAAGATACTGCGTTGCATGTGTCCGTTCTTTTGCAAAAAAAGCCAGAAGGAGATCAATGCCGCCCACAGATTTTTTTGGATTCTGAAGTGCGCCCGATGCGTATTCTGCTCTGGCGATAATATCGCTTAAATCATTGGAATATTGACAAACCCCTGAATAGTTTTTCGGGTTTTGTGCAAGCTTGGCGTTATATTTATACTGATTTAAAAATCCGGTCAGATCACGTGACAGTTTCTCGTAATTCGCCTGGCTGTTCTCTATTAGGTTGCGGACAGAATCATTTTCAAGGAGATGGTAGAGCAGATGCTCCGGCGCCAGGACTCCCAGATCGTTCTGAAGGGCATAGGCTTCCATTTTTTGAAAGGTTTCCTGAAGACTTTTTTCGTACGGAGTTCCTGTTTTTTTCATCTTTATCTTTCTTTTTTTTTATGTAGCAAAAAGAGCCCTGTTAAAATAGCTGTGTTATATAATCATAAAACATATTTTTATGTCAATAAAAATATGTTTTTCCAGATGGCGCGCTATTCTCGCGCTATTCTAAAGTACGAACAGTCAAAAATAACGATTGTGAGATAGACATTTAAACAACTTATTTGTTGGTGTAGTATAAAGATGCATTTTTACATTCTAATAGAAGGGGACTTATCTTATGGCACGCACCGGACATGACACGCTCGGAACCCGCAGGACAATGACTGTTGAGGGCAGGGAGTATGATTATTTCAGTTTGAAGGCGATTGCCGATAAAATCGGTGATATTTCAAAGCTTCCTTTTACCCTGAAGGTTCTGCTGGAAAATTTGCTACGATTCGAGGATGGACGCTCGGTATCGGTGGCCGATGTCAAATCCCTGAAAACATGGCTCGAGAATAACGGCAGGGTCGATCAGGAAATTGCCTTTCGTCCGGCGCGGGTGCTGATGCAGGATTTTACCGGCGTTCCGGCGGTCGTTGATCTGGCGGCGATGCGCGAAGCGATGGGCAGACTGGGCGGTGACCCGCAGAAAATCAACCCGCTGACGGCTGTTGATCTGGTGATTGACCACTCGGTTATGGTGGATGAATTCGGAACAGCGCAATCATTCCAGCATAATGTCGAGCGTGAGTTCGAGCGTAATGGAGAGCGGTATGAATTCTTGCGCTGGGGGCAGCAGGCCTTCCGTAATTTCCGTGTCGTGCCGCCGGGAACGGGAATCTGTCATCAGGTCAATCTTGAATATCTCGGACAGACCATCTGGATGGAAAAAGAAGAAGACAGCAATAAAAACCTCGTTTATCCCGATACCGTTGTTGGCACGGATTCCCACACAACCATGATTAACGGCCTTGCCATTCTGGGCTGGGGCGTGGGCGGGATCGAGGCCGAAGCGGCCATGCTGGGGCAGCCGATTTCCATGACCATCCCTGAAGTGATCGGGTTCAGACTGACTGGAAAACTGAAGGAAGGCGCTACAGCCACCGACCTTGTGCTGACGGTAACGCAAATGTTGCGGGCAAAGGGTGTGGTCGGGAAATTTGTCGAGTTTTATGGTGATGGCCTTGATCATCTGAGCCTTGCCGACAAGGCAACCATTTCGAATATGGCACCGGAATATGGTGCAACATGCGGCTTTTTTCCGATTGATCAGGAATGTATCAATTATCTCACCTTTACAGGCCGCGATCCGCACCGTGTGAAGCTGGTCGAGGCCTACGCCAGAGAGCAGGGAATGTGGCGCGAAAAAGGGCATGAGCCTGTCTTTACAGACACGCTTCAGCTTGATCTTGCCGATGTGGTTCCCTCGATCGCCGGCCCCAAAAGACCTCAGGATAAAATTGCGCTGGTCAATGCGGCGGCAGCATTCAAAACACTGATTGCCGAGGCCAATGCTGTTTCCCCTAAAAAGGGCGCAAGCGATATGATGGAGGAGGGCGGGACTCTGACAGATGAAGAATCTCTGATCGCCAACCAGAACGGTATTACGGTAGAAGGTGCCGACTATAAACTTGCACATGGCGCGGTTGTCATTGCCGCGATTACAAGCTGCACCAATACGTCGAATCCGTCTGTCCTGATTGCAGCGGGATTGCTGGCGCGGAAAGCACGTGCCAGAGGGCTCAGCGTCAAGCCGTGGGTGAAAACCTCGCTCGCACCGGGGTCGCAGGTCGTCACGGATTATCTCGAAAAAGCAGGATTGCAGGATGATCTGAATGCTATGGGCTTTAATCTTGTCGGTTATGGCTGCACCACCTGTATCGGCAATTCCGGCCCCCTCTCCGTGCCGATTATTAAAGCAATAGAAGCGGGTGATTTAACAGTATGTGGCGTGTTGTCCGGCAACCGCAATTTCGAAGGGCGGATCAATCCGCATGTGCAGGCCAATTATCTGGCTTCACCACCTTTGGTAGTGGCCTATGCACTGGCGGGAAGTATGAAGATTGATCTTTATCATGACCCGATCGGGCAGGATCAGAATGGCAAGGATGTTTTTATGGAAGAGCTCTGGCCAAGCCAGCAGGAAATTCAGGATGTCCTGAAAACCGCGCTGACTCCGGCGATGTTTAAAGAGCGCTATGCCAATGTTTTTGATGGGCCTAAAGAATGGCAGGCAATCGGAGGCGGGAAAGCCAGCGAGACTTATCAATGGGTGGCAAACTCTACCTATGTCAAAAATCCGCCTTTCTTTGACGGCATGGGACGGGAACCGGAAATGGTATCCGATATTGTCGGCGCACGGGAGCTTGCCGTTCTGGGCGACTCTGTGACAACCGATCATATCTCTCCGGCGGGAGCGATTAAAAAAGACTCTCCGGCGGGGGCTTATCTGCTATCCCATGATGTGTCGGCCAAGGATTTTAATTCCTATGGCTCGCGCCGGGGTAACCATGAAGTGATGATGCGTGGCACTTTTGCCAATATCCGCATTAAAAATGAAATGGTTCCGGGGGTCGAGGGTGGCTATACCATCCATGTTCCGAGCGGGGAACAGATGAGCATTTATGATGCCGCCATGCGTTACGAGCAGGAAGGCACAAAGCTTGTTATCATCGCCGGAAAAGAATATGGCACGGGTTCCAGCCGTGACTGGGCAGCCAAAGGAACGCGCCTGCTTGGGGTAAAAGCCGTGATCGCCGAAAGTTACGAGCGGATTCACAGATCGAACCTGATCGGAATGGGTGTTCTTCCTCTACAGTTTATGAATGGAATGAGCCGCGCAACACTGGGCCTGAACGGTACTGAAACCTTTGACATCAAAGGCATTGCCACAATCCGGCCTCGTGCAGAACTGACCCTGACCATCCACGGACCGAACGGCAACCGCGATGTCAACGTCTTGTGCCGGATTGATACGCTGGATGAGATGGAATATTACAAAAATGGCGGTATCCTGCACTATGTACTTCGTTCCCTTGTAAAAGAGGAAAAGCAGAAGGCGGCGTAAGGAGAGCGTTTAGAGCAATCATCATTCAAAGTCGGTCAGGAAAACGAAAAGCGCTAGAGGGAAGGTTTTTGGTTCGCGGAGGATATCGATTTTTCGTTAATCTTTTTATAAGCCCTTTTAATAATATTTTCCGGGTGCTGCAGAGTGCTTGGATCAATGTTGCCGTCATTGATAATTTTACATGCCAAATCAGAGCATTTTGTTGTTTTATCAATTGTGCTTTCCCGTTCCATATTTTGTAGTCTGCTTATTCCACGGGGGTGCGCGGAAAACATGTGCTCGAACCATGTTGTTTTTTTGAGATATTCAGGATGGATTTTTACAAGGGCGGTTGCCGCACTTTTGAAGTCCTTTGTCAGATGTATGGTATTCCGGTCGGCGCGATATTCTTGATGCCGGCTCTGGGCGGAGATGATAGTATCCTGAAGTTTATAGGCGGCATAGGATAAGGCAATGGCCGGAAATAGGGCTGCCGAGGGTGCCGCTAAGATAAATGCGGCTATTATGTTACTGCAAACATCAACTTGTGCGTTGCGAAGTGCGGGTTGAAACAGGGATCTTTCATTATAATCAGATGCTTTGATATGTGAAATTTCATGGGCGACGACAAATTTTATTTCAGAAGGGGAAAGGTTGTTTAGCAATCCGTTACCAATATAAATATTCTTTCCATTTATTTCTGCATTTTTTTCCTTATAACTTCCATAAGATTCAACGTTGATCTCTTCATATATTTCTGCCTTTTGACAAAGTGCTTTTATATCATCAGCTATGGTCTGTGGCAGGGGCATTGTTTCTTTTTCTTTCGCTGCATTTTTATTAAACAGGCCTGTTATCTTTCCTTGTATATAAGGGCTATGAAACGCTACGCAAAGACTAGAAACAATAGCAAACCTTAAAGCATATTCAGAAATGCTTGATGCAGATTGGCTTATATATAAATAGGGTAGGAAAGAGCCGTAAGCCAGAGTCAATAATCCCCCGGTTTTTAAAGAGTCAGTTTTGCTTTTAAATGCCATATTTTTTGTCATAAACATTTTATAAAGAAAAACGTAAATGATGTCAATAAAAACAGGCGTTTCAAACCACCCAGTCATCCTTGTTCATCTCGCCGCTGGCAATTTTGGCTTCGATTTCTTCGGCAAGGATTTTGCGGGCGAAATCTTCGGCCTCATTGATCATTTCTGAAAACTGGGGGCGATCGGGACGATAGGAAACGTGTAACAGATTTTCGAACTGGGCAATGGCGGTGTTTAATCGTCCCAGTTTATGGCTGGCGGCTTCGCTTTTATGGGCGGCTTCAGACAGGGGGTCAATCAGACCGAATTTCAGTTTTTGTTTGCTCATGCCCACGAGAAAAGCAAGCTGTATTCCCTCCAGAAAAGCCGCCGCCACGGTCAGACATTGCGAAGGTTTAGCACCGCGTCCGCCTTTGGGAAGAGCCGTGAGGTTGAAGGTTGTAATTTTATTGGGTCCGCGCACGATAATTCCGCATTTTCCCTCTTTAGCCGATATCTTCATAATAAGGGCAACATTGGTGTCGTGATTGATTGTTACGAGCCGTCCGGCCTGCTTAAAGGCATCCTTGGCAATATCTATGGATTGTTCGTAATCATTTTTATTGCGGGCATCACATTGTTCAATAATATCAAGAAACGGGTGACGCTGTCCCTCACCATCCTCGAAAATAACGCGCCCTTTGTGATAGATCGTAACCCAGCGCTGTGGATTCCATTTTTGCTCATACCCCTTTGTTATGGCAGTCCAGGCTTTTTGCCAGTTAAAAGGTCTGGCACGATCTATAAGGGAGCCATAATCATTAAAATCTTTAACAATCTGGGCAGAAAACCGTACCGTTGAATGCATATTCTGGGCACGAACAATAAAGGTTTCTTTTGCTCCGTTTGAAGCGGTGAGTATGAGTTTCATGCGATTGCTCAGGGCAATAATGGGTTCGTTATCAATCATCCCGCTTGATGTTGAGTTCTGAATAATAAATTTTTCGCGCAATAAAGATGTATTAAATTCAGACATAACCCGGACTGGTAAAAACCTGTTCTTTTAATTTTACCATACAAGCAGGCGCACTGAACAGGCTTGTTGATAAAGAATGTCTTTAATCACAAAAAAACAGAGGGTCTTTTCTCCCTCTCCGTAATACAGGGTACGAATGCTGAACTTCATTACAAAAAGGAAATATAAATGAGAAAGATAAAATATGCCCTCCTTTCCGGTCTGGCTCTGGTGGTATTACAATCAGGCACAGCGCAGGCTCATGATAATGATAAATCCTGTTTCTTTCAGAAAGCCGGAAGCGGCACTATAAAAATCTGCTCGGAAAGTGGCGGCGTCTATGAATTCAATCTGCGCTCATCCCGCGATGACCATCAGGAAAAACGCGGTGACAGGAACCGGAATTATGGCTGGAATGATAAATCCTACGACCATCATCATCCCCCCGTTTATTACCAGCCAGTTGTTGTTTATCGTTATGTGGAAGTTCCAGAAAAACGCAGGCATCATAAAGAGAAAAAGAACCACAGATATAATAACCATGGTCACTATCCCCATAGATAATAATGATTACTTTAACATCGCACGGGCAGAGACAGTAAGCGTAATATCACTCTGCCCGGGCGCGGCAACAGGGGCATCCATCTTGGAAGAGGCCATTTCAGCGCCCATTGACATGGCACGCATCATTTGTGGCTGTTGAAAACCACCCATATCGACATTGATTTCCAGCAGTTCGGCACTGGATTTTCCAAGCGCTCTGGCGGCACGGTCTGCCTTGGTCATAAGTTTTTTGAGTGTGGCCTCAAGAAGAGAGTCCTGGGTCTGTTCCAGAAGCGCCGGAGAGAGCGTGTAATTCAGATCGTTCATAACCAGCCCCATCTCCTGTAATTCTCCAGCGAGTTTAAGGAGATCATCGGCTTTCAGACTTTCAAGCTGTAAAGCCTGCTGCCCGCGCCATGTGCGCTCGAGCTTGTGTTGTGGTTCGCCGCTGTTATAGGGACGGGGGTTCGGATCAAAATCATAAGGATAGACGTAATATTGCTGGGTTGAACTTTTAACCTCTTTATAGCTTTTGGCTTTGGCGAGGGCTTTGGTCATTAACGCGTTGATACGATCCTGTAACATACGCGGGTCTTTGTCTTCGGTTTCAAAACGCAGCGTGGCAACAAGCAGATCCTGCTCGACTTCCACACGCTCGGTTGCGGAAAGATTAACCAGCGCCTGTCCGGCAGGAATATCAAGAATAGTTTTATAATCCTGCGCGTTGACGCGTGGGGAAAAAGACAGTGCACAGAACAGGATGGCAACCAGAAAAAACCGCATGGTGAACTCCTCAAAAATCAGAATAAATGATTTTTTAATGTAGCAGAAATAGAGGGGAATGTCGATCAGACTGTTTGATTAACCGTCGTGCCATTTTTAGCGTTGGTCAGCAAAGCCTGCACTTCCTTGCTGAGCGCGGGCGGCTTTGCCGTTCCCTGTATTTTGGCAAGCAAAGCCGAGGCAGAAGGAAGCTCCAGCGCTTTAAGCCGATCATTTTCTTTCAGTTTTTCCTGTGCCGCTGTGGCTTTCCTGGTTGATTCCTGAAGCGCGGCCTGCTGTTTCTTGAGAATGGCTCTTACCTCGGCCTCAATACCGCCAACGACAGCGCCGCTGGGGTCAAGTCCGGGCATGGAGGTGTAAATGGCAAGCTGGCCGCGAAGCTGGCTGACTTTCATGCGGATATAATCATCGCTTTCAAAATAATTGACAATTTTTTTGGCGTCTTTTTGCTGCTGTTTCAGTAGTTTCTGGACATCCGATAAATCTACATTATCTTCGATCGGCGAACTGCGCTGTGCCAGAAGTTTTTGCACGGCACTCTGGTTTTTCGTGGTGTTTCCCGATTTTACCGCCGCAGCAGAGCGGGCAAGTAATTCTTCCGCTGATAAAGGGCCAACTTCCGTCATTATTTTACATCCTGTAAAATGTGTCTATTATTTCATTATAGCCCATTATTAGAAGGAAGGGAAGTTTTTGAAATTCTACTCCCCTTCGGAATAGCCAAGGCAGACGGTTTCGATTTCCTTTATAAAGCTCTCGAAAGCCAGAACGTCCAGATAGCCTTTATTTTCCTCGATATGAACCTTGATCAGGTCATCAAAGCATTTTTCGGCGTTATTATCCTCGCGGTATGTTTTTCCGGCAAAACCCTGCGGAAGCCGCAGATCAAACTGGATTCCTGTAAAGTCTCCATTCTCATAATGGGCCCGGGCGTAACAGCAGGCCGCACAGGCAGGAAGCTGCTGTGCATTTTCTGTCTGCAGAACCGGACGTTCGGGGTTTCCTGTTAGCGCCAGAATGTCATAAGGCGTGACATCACGCATATAGGAAAGCGTCCCGTCAACGATTCCGGCATCGGCAACGCCGCCATTGCAGCGGTCACCGCTGGCCAGAATTTCATAGGTTGACAGTGTGCCGTCCCCTTCATAATCAAGCAGGGACAATGTACTGAAGACACCAGATCCGCCACTATTTTCAACGATCCAGACAGCTTTGTGACCATTGAGATCACCCAGATACCGATAACCGGCCATGCCACGGACAGCCTCATCGCTGCGTGACTCATATGTCGTGCCGTAAAATTGCTCACCCATCGGGCGGTCTTCTTCTTTGGATGTGCGAACCAGATCCGGCGCGCAGTCTGTGACCGGATAAGAGGGTTTTTCCTGCTCCGCGCTTGCCAGTGCAAAACAGAGCGGGTCAACGATCTGCCCGTTTATGGACAGTTTAACCGGATCCTGCCCTGCCGGAGCCTGCACGGAGTCTACGGGATTTTCCTGTAAAGCCGTGTCTGGTGATGGAGGCGCTGTTTTTTGACCCTGTAACAGAAAAAGAGTTGCGCCTAAACCGAATACGGCAGCAATAAGAAGAATAGTCGTGCGTTTCATAATAATATTTCCTTTTCTCTGGCAGAACCCATCCCTCTATATAGCATGATTTTTTTTAAAGCATAGCCCCTGTCTGGCAAACGGGATCTATAGCATTCCTGCGCAGGCAGGAATACTGACGGGAATTTTCTAAAACAGCAATACAAATTATAAATTAAAGGTTGTATAATTTAAAAATGAACAACCTCAAGGTGATAATATTTCTGGGTTTCTTTTTCTTGTCTGCGCCGGTTCTAGGCGCGGAAACGCTGGAGGGGTCCTATCGCGCCACTGTTCTGGAGGTCATTGACGGCGATACTTTCTGGGCGCGGGTGCGGATATGGCTGGGGCAGGAGACTGAAATACTGATGCGGCTGGACGGGATTGATACGCCCGAATTACGCGGCAAATGCGCCCGGGAGCGGGCATTGTCCGTGCAGGCAAAAAAGAAGCTGGAAACCCTGATCGACCAGAAAATTGTGACTCTCTCCCATATCCGCTATGGTAAATATGCCGGACGAATCCTTGCCACCGTTCAGCTACCGGATCAGACCCCGAATATCTCCGATCTTATGCTGGCTGGCACAGTGGCACGCTCTTATCATGGCCGGAAGCGTGTATCGTGGTGCTAGGTCTATAGATCCAGATCAATCATCACCGGAACATGATCGCTGGGTTTGAGGCCGTCGCGGGCATCGGTGAGAATAGTATGGGCTTTAAGGTGCGGTACAAGCGGCTTTGTAATCCAGATATGGTCAAGGCGGCGGCCACGGTTTGATTTCCGCCAGTCCTTGTTGCGGTATGACCACCATGTATAGCATTTCTGGTCTTCGGGAATAAAATGCCGGATGGCATCCTGCCAGTCCAGCGAGTCCTGCATTCCCTTCAGTTTCTCAACTTCAACCGGCGTGTGGGAGACAACTTTCAAAAGCTGTCTGTGTGACCAGACATCATGCTCCAGCGGCGCGATGTTAAAATCCCCCAAAGCAACAAGCGGGTCATTTTCGGTATTATTGTCACGGAACCAGCGCGCCATTTCATCGACAAATTTAAGTTTATGATCGAACTTCGGATTGAGTGCCGTGTCCGGCTCGTCTCCGCCTGCCGGAATATAAAGGCAGTGGATTTGCACCGGTTTGCCGAATTTCCGTGAGTCCACATACACCGAAATATGACGGCAATCCTCCTTGCCGACGCGGTGATGGATTTCCGATGTTGTAAACGGCACGCGGGAGAGAACGGCCACCCCGTTATAGCTTTTCATGCCGTGAATATGGGTGTGTTCGTATCCGGCCTTGATCAGCGCCTTGATAGGAAATGATTCGTCCGGCGTTTTGGTCTCCTGAAGACAGATAATGTCAGGCTGGCACTGCCCCGCCACCTCGAGCAGACGCGGCAGCCGCAAACGGACAGAGTTAATATTCCATGTAAGAATGCGCATTGCCGGACGGGTTCCTTTCATCTGGTATTTCGGAAATTCATCTCTGGAAGTTCCGCACCCACCATATCCCGATGCAGAAGAATATGCCATCCGGCAATAGATTTCGGGCATCTTTTTTATTTTTTTAGAAAAATGTTGCAATCCTGTATAAACTTCATATAGTGCGAAGTCTCTACTGATTACGGACGCGAGTGTAGCTCAGGGGTAGAGCACAACCTTGCCAAGGTTGGGGTCGAGGGTTCGAATCCCTTCACTCGCTCCATTTATCCACCCAATACAATCCGATTTAGTCCAGAAAGCCTTGCCAAATAAAGGCTTTTATGGAACTATTTGTCCAGCCCCGTAAAATACGATACCCCCAAATCCGAGATTTTTAGGGGTATTTCTGGGGGTATAAATAAAAATGGATGGAGTTGATACCCCCAATGACCTTAACGAATCTGCAATGCAAAAATGCCAAACCAACGGAAAAGGCTTATAAACTGGCGGCTGGACGCGGCCTATACCTTCACGTCATGCCGAATGGCAGCAAATATTGGCGTATGAAATACCGCTTTGCGGGAAAAGAAAAGTTGTTGGCCTTTGGGGTATATCCAGAAATATCCCTCAAAGAAGCTGATGAACGCTGTACGGAAGCCAGAAAATTACTGGATCAGAACATTGACCCCCTGCAAGCCAAGCATATCGACAAGCGCAATGCAGAAGAAAAGGCTGAAAACACTTTTGAACCTTTGGCGCGTCAGTGGCACGAAAATTTTAAGCACAAATGGACAAACAGGCACGCCACGACGGTTTTAAGACGTATGGAACGTGACATATTTCCTGAAATTGGTTCATTGCCCATCACAAGCATTAAACCAGCGCATATTATTAAAGCCTTAAAAAAGGTGCAAAGCCGTGGGGCTTATGAACCTGCCCACCGTTTACGCCAATATTGTTCGCAGATTTTCAAATACGCGATTATTAACGAAATGGCCGAAACGAATCCTGCCTCTGAAATAGGTATGGTTTTGAAACCCGTGGTTAAAAGCCATTACGCTTGTATTGAAACAAAGGAAATTCCTGAATTGCTGGACGCGATAAACCGCAATGATGCACGGCTTCACAATGATACGCGCCACGCAATCCGGCTGTTAATGTTGACGTTTGTGCGAACCAAAGAATTGATAGAAGCCACATGGGATGAATTTGATCTGGAAAATGCCCAATGGGTTGTTCCAGCCAAACGCATGAAAATGCGGAAAGAACATATTGTGCCTTTATCAAAACAGGCTTTAGAGATTTTACGTGATCTGAAAGAGCGTAACGAAAAATGGGGCTGGATATTCCCCGGCCACCATTCCCCGCGTAAACACATGAGCAATAATACGATTTTAAAAGGGCTGGAACGTCTTGGTTTTAAAGGTCGCATGACAGGTCATGGATTCCGTGCGCTGGCCATGAGCACGATTAAAGAACAGCTTGGCTACCGCCATGAGGTTATCGACCGCCAGCTTGCTCACATGCCGCAAAGCATGGTTACGCGGGCATATGATCGAGCACCCTTTCTCGATGAACGCATCGTCATGATGCAGGAATGGGCGGACTATCTGGATAACATTGCACAAAATGGGACTGTAATAGTTGGCAAATTCCGTAAAAAAGCCTAATAAACTGTTATGATACAAATTCCAAGCATTTCTGTTGCCGATCAAATTGAATATTTAGTGAATAGAAAATTTCCTGAACTTCACGGCTCTGCTTCGAGACCAGTCAAACCACTAGGACAACACTCTGTCAGGTTTGAATACGAGGATGATTATAAACCCTCGCAGACTACCCTAAATGAAGCTGAAAAATATCATGATAGCTTGAAAATCTTATCCGTTCAGAAAATTGACAGCCTATATCGTGAAGAGCGGGAGAAACAACTTGAAGAGGATGATCAACAACGTTTCTTTAATCAACCTGATGCTATTGCCGACTTCGATTATTGGAGTCGAATGGCACGGTGGACTTTAGATGAATCTGTCGCACTTATGTTCTCTAAAGACCCTAAAGTAGTATTCTCGAAACGGTTGGGAAAAGCTGCTTCACATACCTCACCATTTATTAAAGAGTACATAAAAATCAGTGAATTGGTTTTGCGAGCCAAATCTGCAAAGATGTTAACTGATCCTATAGAGCCACAAAGGTTTATTAACTGGGCAATTACTAATCAGCTTTTTGTTCCTAAGGGCTTGGTTGAAAAAGTAGCGGCAAAATGGCCAAATTTTGTTAATTGGGAGAAAATGTATAAAGATTTATTGGAAGAAAATAAAAGGCTTGAAAGCGTTGCGGAAAAGGCCACCGAAGCCTTGGTAAACAAAATTGGTGAAGTGACAAGCTATAAGAATGATGATCAGCCTCTGCAAATAAGAGAGAAAACTTCATATTTAAATATTATAGGAGCATTATTGGGCGTTCTATTGGGTAAATCCTCTAATGGCATTGCTTATTCCAAATTTGAAAGTCAGCAGTCTATCATTGATGCTATTCATGCAAATTATAGTAGCAAATCTGGCCTCTCTAAAAGAAATTTGGAAGCTAAATTCGCAGAAGCTCAAAAGTCATTAAAAAATTGCCTTACCGATGGTTAACCGCAATTGCGGTCACCCCTTTCGCACCTGCGGTGTTTTAACAAATTATTCAACATAGGCTTTCCTTGGTTTTAATCAAATTAAGGAAAACTATAATGCACAATCAAAACACACTTCCCGAAACTGGCTTTATGAGATTGCCAGAGATATTGAAAATTTTCCCTGTATCAAAATCCACATGGTGGGCTGGCGTTAAAGAGGGGCGTTACCCAAAACCCGTCAAACTCGGTCCGAAAATAACCGCATGGCGCGTTGAAGATATTAGAGAACTGATTGCTTCCAAACAGGATTAGGCCGTGTCCAAGCGTTTGTACCCCCACAAGCGGGTGCGATATTGGTATGCCTATGACATAGACGATATTTGCGCCCTGTTTGCTGATTTTGGCTTACACCCTCAAACAATCAGGAAATGGATCAAAAACGGTCTAAAAACAATAGACGCAGGAAAACCTGCGCTGGTGTACGGCTATGATTTGATCGCTTATCTCAAAAAGAACAATACGTCAAACAAATGCAAAACCGCATTTGATCAGATGTATTGTATGGGATGTCAGGACGCACGGCACATTTTCAGAAACAAAATAGCGGCAGAACAAACATCACAATTTTTGAAGGTGCAGGGCGTTTGCCGCGAATGTAAAAAAACCATGTTCAAAAGTTACAAACTGGCCGATTTTCCGGCATTAAGAAATAAATTCGTGCTGGTTGGTGTTTCGGAATTATACGATTTTGAAGTCCCCACCGATAAGACTCACATTCAGGCACAAGAACAAAATGCCACAAGTGAGTCCATGCAGGGAGAGTTATTCTGATGAAAAAAGACAAGAAGCCCGATCAGTACAACCCCGTGAATGAACGCATGAAATATAAATATCGGCAGCATTTACGGCGTATCGGCCAGAAAGATGAAAAAACGGTTCTGGCGGCATTAAAACATATCCGTGATTTTGAGATTTTCATGGATTTTACAGGCTTTGAAAAATTCAATGACCATATTGCAGATAAATATATTCAGGGCATGTTTAACACCCATTTTTCGCTTTCCTATATCACCGATAACATACGTGCCCTCAAAGATTTTCTGAACTGGCTGGAACGGCAGCGCGGCTATCGCAGCAAGATTGATTACAATCACATTGATTATCTGAATATTTCCCGCAACCAGCGCAGCACGGCCAAAGCCAAGGAATACCAGAAAGCCTATAAATACGAACAAATCATGCAAATCATCCAGAAAATGCCGGATAAGACAGACAAGGAAAAACGGGATAAGGCCGTTGTGTCACTGCAAGCTCTTTGCACACTCCGTATATCGGAATTGCGAACGGTAAAAATGAAAAATTTGGTGGAAGAAGACGGGCAGTATTTTATCTATGTCTGCCCCAAAAGCATGAGCGTAAAATTTGCCAAAACACGTTATGCGGTTTTCATTGCTCTGACCGATGACATTATTGCCAACGTCATTCAGTGGCGTGATTATTTGCGCTCGATGGGGTTTAAGGATGCAGACCCGCTTTTTCCCAAAATTGATAACCATTTTACAAAGACAAACCTGCTTGAACAAAAAATCAGGAAAGAGGAAATAAAATCGGACACGACAATCAGGGATATATTCAAAAGCGCCTTTGAAAGCGCCGGATTTGAATATATCAAGCCCCATTCCTTCCGTAAAACGCTGGCGCGGTATGCTGAAACGCAAAGTCCGGCCTTCCTGAACGCCGTGCGGCAAAATCTCGGCCATTCATCCATAGACACGACATTAAGCAGTTATGGCCAGTTGTCCGTGGCAGAACAGCGCAAAATCATATCCGGCATTAAAATCTCATAATGCCTATAAAAAACGGGCGTATTTTCAATGTGCTATTGAGTTTTGTCCGATACTGTACAATTATGAAACCGACCTGTTGCAGTCAAAACAGGTTGGGGCTTTAGAACCCCTGAATCCCAAGTGGCAGACATGTGCCACGAACATGTCGCTTTCCGTCCTTTTTATGGCCGGGGGGCGACAGTGGTGTTATGCGTTCGCGCATTTCACTGGATGTCCAGGCTTCGCGGCTAAAGACTGCCGCGCCATTTTCCCTTGGGATTCATGGTTCTAAACTCCCGTGCCGCCAAAGAGGTTGACGCTCTTGGCGGTGCTTTTCACCAAAGGGAGTTTGTATATGCCGTCACTGGATTTTAAGGGAAAGCAATTTGTTTACGCGCATCATTTGAGCGTGCCATTCAGACAACTGGACATTGATAAGAAAAAATCCCTGCCTAAAGACGGCAAGCCCTCACTGGATGATAATTTGATTATTCACGGTGATAACCTGCACGCCCTGAAAGCCTTATTACCACGGTATGCCGGAAAAATTGACTGTATTTATATTGACCCCCCCTATAACACGGGCAATGAAGGATGGTGCTATAATGATAAGGTTAATGCGCCACTGATTAAAGAATGGCTGAAAGATAGCGCCAATCCCGTGGATGGCGAAGATTTGGAACGCCATGATAAATGGCTGTGCATGATGTGGCCACGATTGCAACTGCTTCACGATCTTTTATCTGAAAACGGCGTCCTGTTTGTAAGCATTGATGACTATGAAGCCCATCGTCTTGAAATGATTATTTCTGAAATTTTTGGCGAAGATAATCGTGTTGGCAGAATTTGTACCCAATTTAATCCTAAAGGCCGACATTTGGATAAATTTCTCGCCAAGACCCATGAATACGTATTGATGTTTGTAAAGAATACCGAACAGGCAAGCGTAAATGGCTTAAAAAAAGATGATAGAATGATGCGCGAGTATAACAAGGAAGACGAAAAAGGAGCATACCGCGAGATAGAATTAAGAAACAGGAATAGAGCCTTTAATAAAACCACAAGACCGAATTTATTCTATCCAATTTACGTCAATCCAAAAACTTTGGCTATTTCACTCACAAAGGATGCAAACCATAAAGAAGAAGCATTACCTTTGGACGGGGAAGGCAATGATACTTGTTGGACTTGGGGCAAGGAAAAATTCAATAAAGAAAAAGATAACCTGACCGCAAAGCAAACGCAGGCGGGTACTTGGCGGATTTTTCGCAAAGACTATTTGGGAGAAGATACCAGAACGAAGCCTAAAACTATTTGGCTTGATAAAGATATGAACATGGATGCCAGTAGAAAGACGCTGCGTACCATCTTACCCGAATGTAATTTTGATTTTCCAAAACCTGTATCACTCATTACTCGATTACTGGAAATTGCCACTAATGAAAATTCCATCATATTGGATTCATTTGCTGGCACTGGCACAACTGCTCATGCTGTTCTGGCTCTGAATAAGGAAGACGGCGGCAACCGAAAATTCATTCTGGCAGAAATGGAAGAGTATGCGAACGATGTTACCGCCGAACGAGTGCGGCGCGTTATCAACGGCGTACCGGAAGCCAATGACGAAGCCCTAAAAGAAGGGCTGGGCGGCTCTTTCACCTTCTGCGAACTGGGACAGGAAATGAATATCGCCAATTTGCTTGGCGGTAAAAACCTGCCATCCTTTAATGAACTGGCGCATTATGCGTTTTACACGGCCACGGGTTTATCGCTGGATGATGTTCAGCAAGGCACGGATTATTTTATTGGCGAAACTGAAAATTACCGTGTGCATTTGATTTACAAGCCTGATCTGGCTTTTCTACGTTCTGGCGATTCTGCCCTGAATATGCCCTTGGCCAAATCTATATCGGCGGCGCGGGACGGTACAGGTAAATCCGCCCTTGTTTTCGCCACGCATAAATTCATGGGGCAAAAGGAACTGGCTGACATGGGCATTACCTATTGCCAGTTACCCTATGCCATTCACCGCATCATGGGGGATTAACGCCCATGGAATTGAAAGAATACCAGCGCCGTGTCATTGAACGCTATGACGATTATCTGAAAGCCTTGCATAGCGAACAGCAAAAGGCGGAAAAGGCCATTAAAGCCCTTGAAGATGCGGGGCTGGATATTCCAGACGGCATGGGTGATTGGCCGAAAAACGCATGGAAGCAGATTGAAACCGTTTTGCCGCGTGTCAAAACCCCGATGGGGCTTAAAATCCCTGCATACACCCCGCGTCATGATGCGCGGCAGCGTTCTATCCCGCATGTCTGCCTGAAAGTCCCCACAGGCGGCGGGAAAACCCTTCTGGCTACGGAATGTGTCGGGCGGGTGCAGACGGACTTTTTCAAGCGGCAGACAGGGCTTGTGCTTTGGGTTGTGCCGACCGTGCAGATTTATCGCCAGACATGGAAGGCGCTGGCCAATCGTGAACACCCCTACCGCCAGACGCTGGAACGGGCTTCTGGTGGCCGTGTGAAGGTATTGGAAAAAGATGATCCATTCACCAAGGCCGATACTGAAAATTACCTGTGCATTATGCTGGTACGGCTGGCCGCCACGAACCGCGCCAATAACAAGGAATTTCTGAAAATCTTTCGTGATGCTGGAAAATATACCAGTTTTTTCCCCGAACTGGATGATTACACCGCCAATAACGCCTTGCTAAACGTTTGCCCCGATCTGGAAACAAACGATTTGGGCGATGCGGGGGCATTTGCAGGTGTATCGGTCAAGCAAAGCCTTGTGAACACTTTGAAGATGCTGCGCCCCGTTGTGGTGATTGACGAAGGGCATAAAGCCTATTCAGAAAATACGCGGGACAGTCTGAACGGATTTAACCCGTCTTTCATTCTGGAACTGACTGCCACGCCGAATGTGCGTCATCATATCAGCAATGTTCTGGTAGATGTGTCCGGCCTTGATCTGAAAGACGAACAAATGATCAAACTGCCGATCAACATTATCAATACAAAAAACGGCGATTGGCAAAATACCCTGACCATGGCGCATGGCCGTTTGGCGGAACTGGCGGAAAAATCCCATGATTTGCAGGAAGAAGACGGGCGCTATATCAGGCCGATTATGGTTGTGCGGGTTGAACGCACAGGCAAAGACCAGCGTGACGGACAGAAAATCCATGCGCTGGATGCGCGGGATTACCTTCTGGAACGTCTTTCGGTCAAGGAAGATGAAATACGCATAAAATCATCCGAAACCGATGAACTGGGCGATACCGATTTGTTTGATCCGCTATGCCCCGTCAAATATATCATCACCAAGGAAGCCTTGCAGGAAGGTTGGGATTGTTCCTTCGCCTATGTCCTGACTCTGCTGGATAAAACCACCGCACAGACGGCCATGACGCAAATGGTAGGGCGTGTCTTGCGTCAACCGGATGCGCGGACAACCAGCATTGATTCCTTAAATCAGTGTTATGTGTTCTGTTACGATCAGGACGTAAACACCGCCGTTGATAATGTCCGTAAAGGGCTGGAAGATGAGGGCATGTCTGGGCTTTCCGAATTTGTAAGGGCAGAAGGCGCGGATGGTAACACCGATTTGCAGGGGGCGGAATTGCGCCTGATACCCCGTAACGGTAAATTTGAAGGGTTGAAAATTTTCCTGCCCAAAGTCCTGCATAAAGACGGCAATGACTGGCGCGATATAAATTATGACCGTGATATTCTAAGCCATATCCCATGGCATGACCTGACCTTTGATATTGAGCATTTTCTGGATGCCAAGGATACGCCCCTAACCACGGAAACCAGCATTGACGTTGAAAAGCAGAAGGATTTAGCCGATCAGCAAGGCGAATTGGGGCTGGTTACAAAAACGCAGAAACATAATGTTTGGGTTGAAAAGAAACTTGATCTGGCTTTCCTGTCTCGCCCTTTGTTGGATGTAATTTCCAATCCTTGGCAGGCTTCGCGCATATTGCTGGAAACCATAGAAACCCTGAACGCCAAAGGCCACAGTGACGAAGCGATTTATAATAGTCGCCTGTACTTGCTGGACAGCATGAAGCGCCATTTGAAACAGCGCGTGCATGAGTATTCAGAAAAGATATTCAGGGACAGGCTGAAAAGCGGTGATATTGTTTTCCGTCTGATTACCAACGGTAATGAAAAGCTGAATTTTGAAATTGCCCATGAATTGAAAGTCATGGCACGGCAGAACGAACGTAAATTGTTCAAGGAAAGTGGTGATAAGGTAGAAAACAGCTTATTTGAAGTTATTTTTGAAAAAGACCTGAACAATCTGGAAAAAGATTTTGCGCTTTATCTGTCGGATAGTGATGCCGTGACGTGGTGGCATAGGATGGTTGCGCGGCAGGATTATGCCTTGCAGGGCTGGCAAAGAAATAAGATTTATCCTGATTTTATCGCCTGCATGAATGAGAGCCGTCTGTTTGTAATGGAAACAAAGGGATTGCAGTTAAAGGGCAATGATGACACGGAATACAAAACCCGCCTGTTTGATCTTCTGACCGATTATTATCATCAGCCCTTTGATGTTGGTACGCTGGGCTTACAAGCCGATGACAGCGCAGAAATATCCCTGCACATGCTGATGGAAGATGATTGGAAAGACGATATAAAAGCATTGTTTGGATAGCCAAAATTTTACAGTTGGGGGTATAAATAGGGGTATATTGAAAGTTTGAATTGAACATTATTTTTATAAATCAATTCACTATTTCATTTATATGAATCCCTTCACTGCTCCATTAAATCAATGATCCGGATCAAAACGCCGTAAGGCGTTTTTTCTTTTACAATCATATTGGAACCAACTCAAATCTGTGCCTCTGGCAATAAAATTTGAGGTCAATCATGATTTTGATATTTGCAAAATCGAACCCCGATGAAGAATTCAAACCGTCGATTTTATCCGGCACGCTTTAACGCCATATCTGTTTACTCTCATTTTGTAGTGGAGTGGACACTGTGCCTGGAAAGAGTTGCGGGGGGGGGCTGCCGTGAGTCATAGCTTCCCATCCGACACGGTTATGCTATGATTTTCTGTTATTTTTTGTCAAGGCGGTCATCTTGTCCCCTCATAATAAAAATCTTCTCTTTTAGAGATAAAATATATTGACAAAATCTTCTCTTTTAGAGATAATAAAAACATGGAAGTGAGATACACAAATTCGGCGAAACGGTCTTTAAGACGCATTTCGGCCAATAAGGCAAAATCGGTTATAGAAGGCATGAAGGATGTGGCACAGAATCCTTTTGCAACCGACAATAATCGCGCCCCTTTGCAGGGCGTGGAAAATGGTTTTCGGAAACGCTTCGGTGATTTACGCGTTCTGTATACGGTGGATACCAAAGTGCGTATTCTGGAAGTTTTTAAAATCGGAAACAGGGGAGAAATATACAAATGACACATGTAACAGAAAACACGGGCGAACGCTTTGCACAGGAACTTATCGGTTTGCATCAAAGCTATGAAAAAAGACTCACAAATCTTGAAAATCAAATAGAAGATTTGCGTGATACCCTGTCCTACTACCGGACACGCAACGAAGAGACTTTTCCGTCCGCTATGGTCGAACGCCTGATTAACGGGGAAAACTCTGTGCTGGTGTACAGAGACTATCGCGGCCTTTCGCAAGCAGCTCTGTCTGAAAAATCCGGGATCCGCCAAAGTCTCTTGTCCGAAATCGAATCCGGTAAAAAAACAGGGTCCGTTGCCACGCTTAAAGCATTGGCGCAAGCCCTTGAGGTGGATATAGATGATCTGGTGTAATTTTGCCCCTCCCATCAAAACGCCCCCCGCTTGATACCTTTGGGAATCGCCATCGCCGCGCCGTCATGTCATAGCTTCCCTTCCGACACGGTTATGCTATGATGACAGGTTTGGAAAAACCCTGATGATCGATGTCATAGCTTCCCTTCCGACACGGTTATGCTATGATCTTTGTCACCAAAGTTTGCATTGCCCCACGGTCATAGCTTCCCTTCCGACACGGTTATGCTATGATAAAATCGATGGAAATCGACCCAATTCATCTGTCATAGCTTCCCTTCCGACACGGTTATGCTATGATTTCTGTTTTCATAGATTGCAAGGATGATCAGTCATAGCTTCCCTTCCGACACGGTTATGCTATGATAACCGTGTAACACCCCGCAAGAATGCTATGGTCATAGCTTCCCTTCCGACACGGTTATGCTATGATTTGCCCCACCTCAACAGGAATGCCGCGTGTGTCATAGCTTCCCTTCCGACACGGTTATGCTATGATTAAAGACGCGAAAGGCCGTACTACTTCTATGTCATAGCTTCCCTTCCGACACGGTTATGCTATGATCGAGCGCCTGAAACAGGCACGCGCCGCCCTGTCATAGCTTCCCTTCCGACACGGTTATGCTATGATTATAAACGGCGCGGTTTATCAGCTTTGTGGGTCATAGCTTCCCTTCCGACACGGTTATGCTATGATTCACATAAACAACGATTGACAATGTCCTCGTCATAGCTTCCCTTCCGACACGGTTATGCTATGATAATGGATATTTGATATTGCTGGCACCAACAGTCATAGCTTCCCTTCCGACACGGTTATGCTATGATCCATATCAACAATTCCATCAATAGCGCTGAGTCATAGCTTCCCTTCCGACACGGTTATGCTATGATAAAAATCGTTGAGGATACGGGCGCTTGCTTGTCATAGCTTCCCTTCCGACACGGTTATGCTATGATCTGAGAAATTGTATCCCGGCATTGCGAGGCGTCATAGCTTCCCTTCCGACACGGTTATGCTATGATAAAGATCTTTACAATCCTATGACGGAGAAAGTCATAGCTTCCCTTCCGACACGGTTATGCTATGATGGTTTCCCCGAGATCCATTCCCTTGCCATGGTCATAGCTTCCCTTCCGACACGGTTATGCTATGATTGAACGCCCTGAATTGATTGAAGCCGCCCTGTCATAGCTTCCCTTCCGACACGGTTATGCTATGATTTTGTATTCTTTTTCAAGAGATTCAACACGGTCATAGCTTCCCTTCCGACACGGTTATGCTATGATTACTTACGAATCAATGACAGGCGATTATTCGTCATAGCTTCCCTTCCGACACGGTTATGCTATGATTGAAAAACTCTGGAACTATATGGAGCGCAAGTCATAGCTTCCCTTCCGACACGGTTATGCTATGATGCACCCGGGCGACTTCTTCTCTATTACCGCGTCATAGCTTCCCTTCCGACACGGTTATGCTATGATCCCGGCCCTTTACATATAGGTCTTCAGTCTGTCATAGCTTCCCTTCCGACACGGTTATGCTATGATTATCTTCACTGACAGATGCATCAAAACTCTGTCATAGCTTCCCTTCCGACACGGTTATGCTATGATCCCCGGTGCGGCACAGATCTTCTTCACCGGGTCATAGCTTCCCTTCCGACACGGTTATGCTATGATTACCGAGGCCGGTTTACTATTTGGCCCTGAGTCATAGCTTCCCTTCCGACACGGTTATGCTATGATTCATTCAGGCTTCTGTATTCTACTTCCTTAGTCATAGCTTCCCTTCCGACACGGTTATGCTATGATCGAGCTCCCGCTCACTATCGGGCCGAAATGGTCATAGCTTCCCTTCCGACACGGTTATGCTATGATGCAGGACTGGCGCGCGACGCAGGATGCGTTGTCATAGCTTCCCTTCCGACACGGTTATGCTATGATGAAACAAGCTTAAAGGGTGTGCGAAAAGTGGTCATAGCTTCCCTTCCGACACGGTTATGCTATGATTATTGACCAGACCGGTGAGGTAGCGCCTGGGTCATAGCTTCCCTTCCGACACGGTTATGCTATGATTTTTTGCCCGAAAAACCATGTCCATATTGGTCATAGCTTCCCTTCCGACACGGTTATGCTATGATCAAGATGCCCAGCAACGCGCAGCGGTCCAGTCATAGCTTCCCTTCCGACACGGTTATGCTATGATGTTGACCTGACGCCTTAAATAATTACTAGAGTCATAGCTTCCCTTCCGACACGG
>PFTR01000028.1:31283-46957 GCA_002789675.1 Alphaproteobacteria bacterium CG_4_9_14_3_um_filter_47_13
CTTCCGACACGGTTATGCTATGATCCCTTTGAATATGTTAAAAATAGATCCTGTGTCATAGCTTCCCTTCCGACACGGTTATGCTATGATGGGTTCGCGGTAAGGTGCTGAAATAAAAGGATAAAGGCCGGATAGCTTAAAACAGAACAAGCTGTTCGGCCTTTGTTTTCTCGTTATTTTTCTTCGTTCCGACAAGAATCTTCATCCGTTCATATTGTTTATCGGTGATCTGCATCACCCTGACGCTGCCTTTTTCGGGGATCACGGATTTCAGTCTTTGCAGATGCTTGTCCGTTCGATCCTGCCCGTTACAGATTCGCGCATAGACGGAAAACTGTATCATCATGTACCCGTCCTTGAGAAGAAAATTGCGAAAGCGCGTTGCGGTGCGCCGCTCCGGCTTGGTCTTGACGGGAAGATCAAAAAATACAAAAAGCCACATAAACCGGTCCTTTGTTGCTGTCATTGTGTTTTGTTCCTGATTTCAAATTCCGGTAGAAGAAGCAGCGCGGGGCTTTTGCCTTCAATAGCGTTCACAAGGCCGGCCGCCATTTTGTCGCAGGCATTGGCGATGGTGTGGGTATTGCCGTCAATCCGGCATGTGATATTGCCGATATTGGCTAGCGCTGCTCTTGCTTCTTTAGAAAGCCTGTCCGTGCCTGCCTCCAGCAGACCATCACGGCGCATTGAAAAAACCTGATAATCGGTGAAGGGGCGAAACACCTCCATCAAATCATCGGTCAGGTTATAGGCGTTAAGCTGGTTACAGTGATGGATGCCAAAGGTCGGAAGCAGGCCATAGGCCACCTGTGACCGCGCCACAAAAGCGCGAAGCACCGCATAGCCGTAATTGAGCGCCGCATTGATGATATCGCTGCCGCCGCGCCGGAAATCATCGCCCAGAAGACGTTGCCAGTAATAACGGGCGGCCTGCGCCTCGATATTATCAGGGTCACCGGATTTAACGCGCTGCGCTATCACATAAAGACGTTTGGCGGTTTCCTCATCCGTAGTTTGCTCAAGGCAGGTGGCCTGATTGGTGATTTTGGACTGGATAACGCTTTGCCACAGGCGGTTCTTGAGCGCGTCCGTCCACGAAATCTGGAGATGCGCCACGCGGCTTTGGCGGGAATGGGGCTGGAACGGCAATAATGCCCCGTTGGGCATATGCGTGGCATCGCAGGTCAAGACGGCCACGCCGTGTTCCTGACATGCGGAAAGCAGGGTAGAAGACAGCGTAATTTGCGGCGATTCCAGAATAAGGGCCGTAATGTCCTCTATGGGAAGCGTAAACGCCCCCTCGTCATTCTGCAGCTTCAACTGCCCCTTCGAGAGGGACAGCGCCGCCGCATTCTGGATCATCACACTGCGCCACGCCAAGCCTTTGTTCCTTTACTATCCTGTGTTTATTCCCAAAATAATCCACAGAATACTTTTCAAAAGCTAATAAAGTTTTAACGCCAACGCCTTCCTTAACGCCTTCCTTGCCAAAAGAGGGGTCGCTATCATGCGCACGTATGTTAATGTTTCCAGTTCCACGGTGTGTTCCATTATAATAGCCAAGAAAATCTTCTTTCTTGCTTTTAATCCTGACCAGATCGTTTTTATAAAGAGAAAAAATAAAATCTTCATCCGAAACTTCCAGCCAGTCTTTTTCATCTTTGAAAGCAATGATAGCTCTGTTCGGCAATTTCTTTTGTACAAAATGGTGAATGTAAATGGGAACAAGCTGAAATTTCCCGTTCACTTGGAAAACATCTACACGCACCATATCCCCGTTGGAGGCCAAGCCTTCATTGATGATAATTCCGCTTTTCTCGTTCGTTTCAATCCGCACGGAATTAACACGCGGCGCGGGTTTTGACGGGTCGTTCACGGGCATATAAATGACTTCCGCAAAGGCCTTTTCCGGCTTGTCTCCATGCGCCTCCAGCCGCTCTTTCAGGAGATTATAAAGTTTGATATTCCGCTGTCTGTCCACCAGATTTTCCAGTGTCGAAAGTTTAAGCGATTTAAGCTTCACGCGCTGGATCACTTTCCCGTCCGGTTTACGAATGCTGCGGATGGTTTCCTGATGCGCCGCCCCGCTGATTTTCCGCACTGGCATACGGGAGACGAAAATCCCGCCACGCCGAATGCCATCTTCGCCTTCTTCACCATAGACAGCCGCCAAAGCATCATCGCGGAAAGTATCTGGCCACGGTGTAGGAAAATGTTTTTTCTCTTTGTTATAGCGATTATGTTTTGCAACATCCTGCACCATAGCTTCTGTAGAGCAAGCAATCACAATCGCATCCAAAGCATGATGGCGGTCATTGGTGCGGTCTTTGTAATTGATAAGCCCGCGTAGTGCTTTTTTTAGATTGGCCTGATCCATATCCCTGATCCGCAGGGCAGCTTTAACATGATAATCCTGCAAACCCAGCGAAGAAAGATTCTTTGTTACATCCTTCTCATCCTTATCAGATGAAAGAATATTGATGATTTCGTTTAATTTCTCATCCGTAAATCCCCAAATACCGCGCAGATGTGCTGTGATTGCACCGTTTCTGGCATCAACTTTACAGGCAAGATTATCTTTCAAATGATTTCGTAATTCCTTGGCCATGTAGCGCGTGTCATTTAGGGCGCGGTCTTTCCACCCTTGCTCCCGTGCGTCGAATTCCTCCATCAAAATACGCTCTTGCTTATCTTTTGGCAGGACGGAAGCGCACGCAACAATCTTTTCCCATCGCGCTGTGTCCGCGCTCCATTTTTCGAATGGGATACTATCGCCTTTTATCTGATTGCAATTCTTATGGACAAGCACCTTGTTCATATACGAATCGTCGTGAGATTTAGCATAAGGCAAAATGTGATCTATCTGTGTTTCGTCAGCAGCCTTGAATTTTTCTGCACCGATTATATTCCCGCAATAGATACAGGCGTGCCTTTGCTCTTCCCATAAACGGTGTTTCAGAATATCACCGCCAGAGACAAGATCAGGGTTAATCCCTAATTCTATTGCAACAGCTATTGCCGCGCTTCTTCTCTTTTCCCAGTTCTTCGCCTGTTCTTTTTCAATGTCCCTCCGACCTTTGATGTAACGGTCTCCATGGTTCACATTGCCTTTGCCGAGTTTCTTTTTACCGTTTTTGTCCACCCAATATCCATTCATGGGTTTGCCGACTTCGCGCGCCAATTCAACAATGATCTTTTTGGGCATTCCGTGTTTACGTATACAGGCGTTTATGACTTTACGCGTCTGGGCAAGGGCGCGATTAACAACGGGGTTAGGAATATCTTTGAATTTTGGAACAAGCTCCAAAGCCTTGTTTTCTGGTTTACCGTAAATTTTTCTCCACGCATGATCGTAGCCATGTATGATCTCACCATCTTCGGTAATAACTTCCTTCTCCATATAGGGAAGAATTTTTTTGATAGCCATTAATGACAGATCAACAGTTTTGCTGAAATGCTCAATTTTGCGGAGGTGTTGTATTTGTGTCTCTATTAAATCATATTTTGTCAGTTTGGATTGCCTTGTGTCCTGATCCTGCTCATAGGTCACGACACGCGCAATATCATCGAGATCGTCTCGGCGTTGGTTGCGCCAAATATCCCAATCACGCTCGCTATCGGGGCTAAGTGCTTCCTTTAAAGTATGGTATCCAGCCAGACTTAGGAATACGCGCTTTTCTGCTGTTGCTCGTTTTTTTTCTGGCGTATCATCATTTTCGCCTACTTGGCGATAGCTAATATTGAAAGATTCATCATCAGATAAATCCAGCTTTTCGCGTGCCTGCTTATAGGTGACCTCTTTTTGTTTATGGACAAGATCAACGAGTTTGTTTTTTTGCTCCTGCGTCAGGAAAGGGTCATGGCCATTTTTGTATTTTATGCGCGTATTATTCAAACGTGACCACATTACGAACAATTCCGCTGAATAGGAAAATTTGGGGGCGCGCTTTTCGGGGGCTTCAAAAGTACATTCTCCAACAAGTTCTTCAGACGATTTAAGCGGACGTTGGAAAAAGGCAATTCCATCCCCTTCGCGTGTATTACGTTCCTCTTTCCTACCGCTTCCAGCATATTCAAAGCGCAATTCTTCTGTTGCTTTTTCATTGCCATATTTGCGCTGGGATTCAAAAATAAGTTTGATTTCTTCGCGCACCGCGTCCCGCTTAATGGAATTTGTATAGTCCCCATCACCGTTTCGCTTTTTTGGCTGGGTGGCAAGGTAAGCGGCTATCGTTTTCGCGCCTGACTTAAAGGCGTTTTCTTCCAGCTCTATCGCCCCGCTGATAACCTTTTTTCCTTCGGTATCGTTTTCCTCGGTATTGCCTTTTTTATTGGACTGAAACCCCCGCCGTTTGGCGATGTGGAAAAGGACACGGGCAAATTCTCCATCTTCAAGTTTTCTCTCCAAAGCGGCTTTGCGCAATTCCCATGGTGACAGAGTGACCGCTTCTTTTTTTGACAGGTCTATGGATTCAATATCCTTTAATCCATGGCGTGCCAGTAAGGCGCGAATTTGTTTTTTACGCTGGCTGCGGCGGCCGGTAACGCGGCGCATACCCCGTTTTTCACGGCGGGGTGTGGCTAGCGATGCCCCGTCTTTTGGATTCTCCGCCGCTTCAAAAATATGTACTCCACAAAAGAGGATTTTCTTCTGATCCTGATTGACGCCCGCAAAACCAACGGAGGCAATGCCAATATCAATTCCAAGTGTATATGTCATTAAACTGTTTCCCCATAGAAATTTTTTTACAACCATATATATGTCTTGACTTATACAGTACAAAGTTGCAAGTTGTTTCTCAATACATAGTATAACCGTGTCGGACGCGTTGCTATGATAAGGGGGTCGCGTCCCCCGTGGGGTTAAATCCCTAAAGTTAAACGCATAATTTTTGCCCCCGTATGGTTTGCCCAGCGGGGGCATCTTCGTTCCAGGAGGGCAATGACTTTAGAATCCCTGAAATGTTTCGCAATAAAGCGTGATTTGTCTTGATGTTGCAGAGGCTCTATACTTCCGGCAATATCAATATCTTTAGTAATGATCCGGAAAAAATATGACCCAGACAATTCATCCTACCGCCATTATCGGGAGCGGGGCGCAGATCGGGAATAATGTCCGGATCGGGGCGTATTCAATCGTTGGCGCGCAGGTCACCCTTGGCGATAATGTGAACATCCATTCCCATGTCGTGCTGGAGGGGATTACCACGATTGGCGCCGGTACCGAGATTTTTCCTTTTGCCTCGATCGGGTCACGGACGCAGGACAAAAAATACGAAGGCGAACCGGCGATGCTGGTCATCGGGGAAAATAATGTGATCCGCGAGCATGTCACCATGAATCCCGGAACCAGAGGCGGCGGGATGAAAACCATTGTCGGGGATAATGGCCTGTTTATGGTGGCCTCCCATGTCGCCCATGACTGCAGGGTCGGGAATAATGTCATCATGGCCAATAATGCGACGCTGGGCGGGCATGTCCATGTCGGGGATTTTGCCGTGATCGGCGGTCTGTCGGGCGTGCACCAGTTTGTCCGCATTGGCGCTTATGCGATGGTTGGCGGGATGTCCGGTGTGGAAAGCGATGTCATTCCCTTTGGCCGTGTCAAGGGCGAGCGCGCGTTTCTGGCAGGTCTGAACCTGATCGGGCTGGAGCGGCAGGGCTTTACAAAGGATGATATTAAAACGCTGCAACGTGCCTTTAACCGGATGTTTGATGAAAATGGCACGTTCGAGCAGCGGATTGAAACTGTGGCCTCGGAGTTTTCCGGTATGCAACTGGTCATGGATGTTGTAAAATTTGCCCGTGAGAAAACCAGGTTTCCGTTATGCCAGCCCCAGAGAAAAGCAGAGAGAAAAGCAGCCTGAAAAAGACTATCCCGACACTGGGAATCATTGCCGGAGGCGGAATCGTTCCGCAGCTTCTTCTTCATGCCTGCGATAAAGCCGGGCAGGATGTTTTTGTTATTGCTTTTGAAGGCCAGACAGACCCCGAGATCCTGAAAAACCGCCCCTCTATGCTGACGCGCATCGGCGCGGCAGGGCAGATTATCCGGACGCTGCGTTCCCGCGATATTAAAGACCTTGTGTTCATTGGTTCTGTCCGCCGCCCCGGCCTTGTGGGGCTGAAACCGGATTTGCGGACGGCGCAGTTTTTTACCCGTGTGGGGCTCCGTGCCATGGGGGATGATACTCTACTCAAAGCTGTACGGCACGAACTTGAAAAAGAAGGATTTACGATTCACGGGGTGCAGGAATTTGTGGATGATCTGGTTGCCGTTGCGGGGCAGGTCGGACGTCTTGCGCCGAAAAAACAGGACTGGCCGGATATTGAACGCGGCCTTGCCGTGGCACAGACGCTGGGGCAGCTTGATGTCGGGCAGTCCGTAATCATACAGGATGGTATTGTTCTGGGGGTTGAAGCCGCCGAAGGCACGGACGAACTGATAAAACGCTGCCGTCTTTATCAGCGTCACGGAAGCCGGGGCGCTCTTCTGGTGAAAACATGCAAGCCGCAGCAGGATCGTGACTTTGACCTGCCCTCGATCGGCGTGGAGACCGTCCGCATGTGCGCTGAAAATGGTGTGTCGGGCATTGTGATACAGGCCGGAAGAAGCCTGCTGATAAATCCGCAGGATGTGGCGTCACTGGCAGACCACCATAAAATTTTTGTAATCGCTCTTGATCCGGAATCCCGGGGCCATGACCAGTAATTTAAAAATCGCCCTTATTGCCGGAGAAGCATCCGGAGATGCGCTGGGGGCAGAACTCATGGCCTCCCTGAAACAGGAGGCGGGCGAAAGATCCGTAAGTTTCATCGGCGTTGGCGGCGTCCTGATGGCGGAAGAAGGCCTTACCAGCTTTTTCCCGATGAGCGATCTTTCCGTCATGGGCATTACAGAGATTTTACCACGACTGCCAAAAATCCTGTGCAGACTGAAACAGACCATTCATAAAATCGAGCAGGAAAAACCGGATATCCTTGTGACGATTGACTCTCCTGATTTCTGTTTTCGCGTTGCCACCGCTCTCAAAAAACGGGCGATCCATCGGCCAGAAATGTTTCACTATGTCGCGCCGACGGTCTGGGCGTGGCGACCGGAGCGTGCCGCAAAAGTTGCCGCACTCTATGACGGGATCATCTGCCTGTATCCTTTCGAGCCGCCTTTTTTTGAACGGGAAGGCATGAAAGCCGTTTTTGCGGGACATCCCGTACTCGAGAAATATGTGGCGCATCCTGATGTTGAAAAAATCCGTCAGGAACTGGATATCCCGCAGAATGCCCCCGTGCTGGGGGTTCTGTTTGGCAGTCGTATCAGCGAGCTGAACCGTACAGGCCCCGTCCTGCGCGAAGTCGTGGCAAGACTTGCGGCTGAGAATAAAGCGCTTTATATCCTGTCCCCGACATTTCCGCATCTTGAGAAAATGGTGACCAATTTCTTGCAGGGTCTGCCCTGTGAAACCCGTATTGTGACGGATCATACCCGAAAATGGGACTGTTTTAGAGTCATGGACAGGGCGCTCGCCACTTCGGGAACGGTGGGTCTGGAGCTGGCGGTTGCCGATGTGCCGCATGTTGTCGCCTATAAAGCCAGCCCGCTAACCGCCGCCATTATCAAACGCAAAATTCTCGTCAGGCATTTTCATCTTGCCAATATTCTGCTGGATCATCCTGTTGTCCCTGAATTCATTCAGGAACACTGCAAGGCAGAAAAGATAGCGCAAGCCATGAAGACCCTTGCCATCGAAAATCAGAAAACTGCTTTTGCAGAAGTCAGGAAAATGCTGGGGCAGGGGGCTGATGGAAGCCCGTCAAAAATCGCGGCACACTTTATTCTCTCCGGATATCCGCCGACGCGGATATGACGGAAATGTCCTGTTCTTGATAAGAATGACTGTATAATTTCATCGCTTATTTTATCCCGTATCCCGTCATCACCTGCGCCCGTCATCACCTGCGTATGCAGGTGATCCATGTCAGGATTAGGGAGAGCGTGATTAAAAACATTGACATGATTATGTTAGTGTTTTATGAATAATTAATATTTTTAAAGGGAATGAAAAATATGAGTAATTCTGAAGAAAACTTTGCTAACGCTGAAAATATCTCTGCTAAATTTGCTGCGGAAGCAAAAAGATGGGATATGGCCTCTAATGCCAGCTTTGCCTTGGGAATTCTTGCATTTGTGAGTGCTTCTATTGAACCATCGACGGTAGATATTGCAGCAAGTGTTTTTTGTGGTTCAATGATAGTATCTCGCTGGGCAGCGGAAAAAAGTGAAGAAAAAATGGAGAAGGCTCGTTTGAGCTTGCTACCATTAAGTAAACCAAATTAGGCGGTATCATTGATAAACCGTCATCATCTGCGTATGCAGGTGATCCATTCCCGTTTCTTCTGTGCTTTTTATTATGATGGATGACACGCATGAAGCGTGCAATGACGGCCTTAGGGCAACTTTTATAGGAAGCTCTGCAAAAGTCCCCGATAGCAGCTTTTTGTACAAATATTTCTATTTTCGTCACTCCGGCCTGCGCCGGAGTGACGAAAATAGCGTTTTGCAGAGGTGACTATATTTTTTTCTGTTCCATTATTCTCCCGCCCTTAAAAATCAGGAAGTTCAAAATTTGCCGGAAGGCCGAATTCCTGCATCATTTTCTGGGTTTCTTCGGCCATTTTTCCTTCGGCATTCTGTCCGGCCATATTGATGGCGGCAACGATCAGGTCTTCCAGCGTTTCGCGTTCGTCAGGAAGCATAAGCTCCGGCGCGATTTCAATTTTTTTCAGGTCGCGTTTGCAGGACATCAGAACCTTGACAAGGCCGCCGCCAGCCTCTCCTGTCACTTCCATGTGACCAAGCTGCCCCTGCATTTCCTTCATGCGGTCCTGCATCTGTTTGGCCTGTTTCATAATCTGCTGCATATCCATATTTTATTCCTCTTTGGTTATAGGGCGCACTTTCACCGTCGCGCCGGGAAAAATTTCCAGTATCTTATTCACTACAGGATGGGCGATGGCTTCGTCAATACGTGCTTTTTCATTTTGTGCCACCTGTTGTGCCAGCGTAGGGGCGCCTTGTGTGTTGGACACAATACTGACCATCCAGTGCTCGTTCGTGATTTCGCTCAGCCGTTGTTTCAGTTCCTGCGCCAGTCTGGTATCGGCCTCCGGCTCCAGCGCGATTTCAAGCAGACGCGGCTGTAATTTGACAAGATGGACATATTGATAAAGCTGTCCGGCCAGAATCATATCCTTGTGCGCCCTGAGCAGGTCTTCAATATCGTGAAGGCTCCGGATTTCCTGCGCGTTAACGTCCTGCGGCTGTTGTGACAGAGCCGCCACTGCCTGTGATCCGTTTCCGTCCCTCGTGATCCGTGCGACAGGCTCCGGCGTGCGGGGTATCGCTGCGCTAGACGGGCTACCTTGTGTATGGCCGCCTGCCTGCTGCTCCTTTTTAATTTTTTTGATGAGTTCGCCCGGATCGGGAAGGTCGGCGGCATAGGCCAGACGAATAATAATCATTTCTGCGGCTGCCTGCGGGTTGGGAGCGCTATGGACTTCGGCCAGCCCCTTGAGCAGAATCTGCCAGGCGCGTCCGAGGGAGGGCATGGAAAGCTTTCCGGCCAGATCCGTGGCATGGTCAAAAGTCTCCTTGGCCAGAGCGCCATGGGTTTCCTTCATATGGGGAATAGCGCGAATCCGCGTTAAAAGATGGGTGAAGTCAAGCATGTCACTGATAAGAACGGCAGGATCAGCGCCCTTGAAATAAAGATCGGCCACCATATCCAGCGCTTTGTCGCATTGCCCTTTCAGGGCATGTTCAAGAATATCCAGAACCAGTGTCCTGTCCGTCAGACCGAGCATATCCTGTACCTGCTGCGCGGTGATGATAATGCCGTTACACAGGGAAATGGCCTGGTCAAGCAGGCTCAGGCCATCCCGCACGGAGCCATCGGCAGCGCGGGCAATCAGCCCAAGTGCCTCATCCTCGATCTCGACATTCTCGAGACCGCATATATTTTTATAATGCGCTGTTAAAGTCGGGATATCGACCCGGCGCAGATCAAAACGCTGGCAGCGGGAGAGAACCGTCACGGGAACTTTGCGGATTTCCGTGGTGGCAAAAATAAAAATCACATGTTCCGGCGGTTCTTCCAGTGTCTTCAGCAGCGCATTGAACGCAGCCTTGGACAGCATATGCACTTCGTCAATAATATAGACTTTGTAACGCGCCGCTGTTGGGGCATAGCGTACCCCGTCCAGAATATCGCGGATATCGTCAACACCGGTATGCGAGGCGGCATCCATTTCCAGAACATCAGGGTGACGGTCTTCGGTAATGGCTTTGCAGAGTTCGCAGTCATCGGTTGATTCTGTTGTCGGGCCGGCTGTGCCGTCCGCGCCTTTGTAATTGAGCGCCTTGGCAATAATCCGTGCTGTTGTCGTTTTTCCTGTGCCGCGAATGCCGGTCAGCATAAAAGCATGGGCAATCCGCCCGCTTTCAATCGCATTTTTAAGCGTGCGCACCAGCGCATCCTGTCCGACAAGTTCACTGAAATTGCGGGGGCGGTATTTCCGCGCCAGAACGCGGTACGGGGTCTGCTTTTCTTCTGACATAGATATATATGTAGCGGGATTCCGTTGCGCAGGCAATCAGTCCGTCATGAATTTATATATTTTTGCGGGATAACCGGAAGATTTATTAAAAGTGGAAAGCGGACACGACCCGGTAAAATTCGTTGCGGCTGCTGTCTTTCGACCCTGACCGGGTTGGCGAACCAACCGCCCGCGCCGCTTCCCAATGGGAATATAGGATATATTGAAGAAAATTTCAAGTGTTTATCCGGAAGATGCCGATTTCCGTCCTCGGAAGGGTGATAGGAAAAATTGTTGCAGAATGAAAGAAAAACTGCGTAAATATTGTAAATTTTCTCTTTTATCGCCTTGCAACAGAAAGAATTAGCATGAATACCGCCGGACAAAAAATGCAGCACGCTTTAAAAACAGAAACCCCGCTCCAGATCGTCGGCGCGATCAATGCCTATAGCGCGATGCAGGCGCAGCGTGCCGGATTTAAAGCTGTTTATCTTTCCGGTGGCGGGGTCGCCTATGCCAGTAACGGCTATCCGGATCTGGGTATTACCGATCTGCATGATGTGCTGGAGGAAGCGCGCAAAATTACCGGCGCGGTTGATATTCCGTTACTGGCCGATATTGATGTTGGCTGGGGCGGGGCATTTAACATTGCCCGCACCATCAAGGAAATGCAGCGGGCAGGGGTTGCCGCCGTGCACATGGAAGACCAGATTGCGCAAAAACGCTGTGGTCACAGACCCAATAAAGAACTGGTCAGCAAAGAGGAAATGGGCGACCGGATCAGGGCTGCGATAGATGCAAAAACCGATCCCGATTTTATCGTCATGGCGCGGTGTGACGCGCTGGCCTCCGAAGGGCTGGACGGCGTGATTGAACGCTGCGCCTATTACGTGGAATGTGGCGCGGATTCTATCTTTGCCGAGGCCATGACCGATCTTGCTCATTATCAGAAAATCAGGGATGCGGTGCAAGTCCCGCTTCTGGCCAATATCACCGAATTTGGCAAAACGGATCTCTATACGGTGGACGAGCTGGGCGCGCATGGCGTTGACATGGCGCTCTATCCACTTTCCGCTTTCCGTGCCATGGCAAAAGCGGCAGAAACCGTTTACAATGCCATCCGCAAAGACGGAACGCAGAAAAATGTTGTCGATCTGATGCAGACCCGCGCTGATCTTTATGACGTTATTGATAACGCGACTTACGAGGAAAAACTGGATAAGTTGTTTGGGAAATAAAATAAAAGCATAAACGGAGTAAAAAATGACACAGACAGCCATAAAAACGGATGCCTCTAAAAAGAAAACCGGCGGCCTTGCCGGTATTGTGGCCGGAGAAACGCAGATATCTGCTGCGGGCGGTGCGCATAATCTGGAATATCGCGGCTATTCGATCTATGATCTGGCAGAGCAGGCAACATTCGAGGAAGTCGCTTATCTTCTGGTCTATGGGGAATTGCCGAAAAAGGCCGAATTGGAAGGCTATAAAAATAAACTCAAAGCCGCCCGCGATATTCCGCAATCCTTAAAAAACATGCTGGAACTGATTCCCAAAGAGGCGCATCCGATGGATGTCATGCGCACCGCCACGTCATTTCTGGGAACAATCGAACCGGAAAATGATGATAATAGCCAGTATGCCATTACCGACCGCCTGATCGCGGCCTATCCGGCGATTCTTGTCTATTGGTGGCATTTTGCCCACACCGGAAAACGTCATGAATGCGTGACCGGTTCCGGTGTGGCGGAGCATTTCCTGACACTGCTTCACCGTGACAAGCCCTCTGATCTTCACATCAGGGCAATGAATGTCTCGCTGGTTCTTTACGCCGAGCATGAGTTTAATGCCTCGACCTTTACGGCGCGAACCATTACCTCGACCCTGTCCGATTTTTACAGCGCGGTCACGGGTGCTATCGGGGCATTACGCGGGTCTTTGCATGGGGGCGCGAATGAAGCGGCAATGGAGCTTCTCCGGAAATTCAAAACAGCAGAAGACGCGCAAAAAGGCGTGAAAGACATGATGGCGGCAAAGCAGCTTGTCATGGGTTTTGGCCACCGTGTCTATTCCGAAGCGGATCCCCGTAACCGTGTCATCAAGGAATGGTCACGCCGTTTATGCGAGGATGGCGGTAAACAGGAGTTGTTCGCGGTCTCCGAAGCCATCGAAACCCTGATGTGGGATGAAAAACATCTTTTCCCCAATCTTGATTTTTACAGTGCCTCCGTCTATCACATGATGAAAATTCCAACGGCCATGTTTACCCCCATTTTCGTGATGTCACGTATTACGGGCTGGGCAGCGCATATTTTTGAACAGCGCGAAAATAATAAACTCATCCGCCCCAACGCCGCTTATACCGGGCCGGCAACACGGGATTACAAAACGCTTGAAAATAGATGAGTTTAAAATTTGAAACGCAAAGGCTGCAAAGTGATTCTTCTCTATTGCTTACAGGCGCTATAAAAACTTTGCGTGACTTCGTGTCCTTTGCGTTTCATAATCCTATATATCTAAGCTGATAAAAAAGGAGACCTAAAATGAATAAAAACATACTTATCGCGGTTCTTGTTGTGGCTGTTCTGGCCGCCGCGTATTTTCTGTATCAGGAAAACCGGAAAGAAAAAGTCAGCATCAATATCGGTGGTAAAGAAATCAGCGCAACCTTTGACAAGGAATAAAAAATGGGAATGGCCGCAATGAAAGAAAATGTCGATGTGAATGAGCGCCCGGCGTTTGACAGGGTTCTAACCGACATTGCCGATTATGTCTGTGATTATAAAATCACCAGCGAGGAGGCATACGAAACGGCGCGTTACGATTTGATGGACAGCCTTGCCTGCGCTATTCTTGCTTTGAAATTTCCTTCCTGTACCAAGCTGTTAGGAAATTCTTTTGAAGGAATGTCTTTGAAATATGGCGTGCGTGTTCCCGGAACAGACCATATTGTCGACCCGATCAAAGGCGCGTTTGATATTGGCGCGATGGTACGCTGGCTGGATTATAACGATACGTGGCTGGCGGCAGAATGGGGGCATCCTTCGGATAATCTGGGCGCGATTCTGGCCATGGCCGATTATCTGGGACAGAAAAACGCTGCTGAAGGCAAAGCCGCACTGACCATGCGCGACGTGCTGACCTATATGATTAAAGCGCACGAAATTCAGGGCTGCCTTGCGCTGCAAAATTCTTTTAATCGTGTGGGGCTGGATCATGTTGTGCTGGTCAAGGTCGCTTCAACGGCGGTCGTTGCCCATATGATGGGGGCAACGAAAGAGCAGATTATTGCCGCACTTTCTCATGCGTGGCTGGATGGACAGGCGCTGCGCACCTATCGCCATGCGCCCAATGCAGGCCCCCGTAAAAGCTGGGCCGCCGGCGATGCCACAAGCCGCGCCGTACGGCTGGCACATATTGTCATGGCGGGCGAGATTGGTTATCCCTCTGCTTTGAGTGCGCCCAAATGGGGTTTTTATGATGTCCTGTTCGGTGGCAATGAATTTAAATTTGAACGGCCTTATGGCTCTTATGTCATGGAGCAGATCCTGTTTAAAATTTCCTATCCGGCAGAATTCCATTCACAAACGGCTGTGGAATGCGCTTTGAAACTGCACCCGCACGTCAGTAAACGTCTGGATGATATCGAAAAAATAGTCCTGACAACGCAGGAGCCTGCCATTCGCATCATCAGTAAAACAGGGGCACTGAATAACCCCGCCGACCGCGACCACTGCCTGCAATATATTGTGGCCATTGGCCTGTTAAAAGGCAGCCTGCGCGCCGAGGATTATGAGGACGATGTCGCGGCCAATGCGCAAATTGACAGGCTACGCGGCCTTATGGATGTCATAGAAGACCCGCGTTATACCCGAGATTATTATGATCCTGAGAAACGCGCCATTGCCAACGCCATCCAGATTTTTTTCAAAGACGGCACTTCCACCGAAAAAGTTGAAGTCGAATATCCTGTTGGCCACAAACGCTGCCGTGCCGAAGGTTTCCCCCTGATCGAAGCCAAAGCCCGCGAATATTTCAAAGGTCATTATGATGCCGGACATGCCGATAAAATCCTCTCCATAATGTCCGACCAGACCTATCTTGAAGATATGAACGTCACGGATTTCATGGAAGCACTGGTCTAATCTCTGGCAAAATTTATAAATTGATTCAAAAAACGTCATTGCGAGGAGCGTAAGCAACGAAGCAATCCAGTGACCGTATTGTGGATTGCCGCGCTCCTTTCAGTCGCTCGCAATGACGATAATACAGGGTGTCCTGATATTTAGAAACGCAGGAATAAAAACTTCAAAAAACTTTGCGTCACTTCGCGTCCTTTGCGTTTTAAAATCTACCGCATCATAAACCCGCTTTTTAAAAAATCTTGACAAACAAGGGATAAATTCCTAACAACCCTTTTGCTGTACAAATCCCTTGTTGCTTCGGGAAGAATCGGGGCATGAATGAGGGATGTTTAGAAAACTTTTTAAATTCGCTCCATCCCCTATTACCAGTGGGGGCGCATTAACGATGAGCGCAACAATAGAAGCTAGCGCAAATGCAGAGTGGTGGCAGCAATTACCTTGGGAGGGAATTGCATGGTGGGCTCTTATATTTTGGGTTGGCACTATATATGCAGACTTAATGAGCGAGAAATCAGACATAAGGACATATTTAAAAAGCAAATTTAAGAAATTTGAGATTTTAGAGATTTTTACACCACACCAGCTTAGCGTTAATTCAGAATACATTGAGCCACGCATAAAAATTAAGTTTCTTAAGAAGGTAAAATCACCAATTCTTATGGCTGTTGATGCTTATTTAAATGGTGGGTATCAAAGGATGTACTGTGAAAAATTATTGGAGGAAAGAGGATTTCAAAAAGAAGAGGAAATAACAATCCCTATCGCAAGGATATACATTGATGATGATAAGGTTATCTATCCAGAGTTTTGTTTTTTAGACGGAACAAAAAGTCTTTTGAAATACTCAAAAAGAGGTGGTCCTACTTTGTTGGACAGGTTGGCGGCGTTTTTAAGGTGGAATCCCGTTTCAACAATTATGCCGCCATTGCGTAAATTTCT
>PFTR01000006.1 GCA_002789675.1 Alphaproteobacteria bacterium CG_4_9_14_3_um_filter_47_13
GGCATAATTGTTGAAACGGGATTCCACCTTAAAAACGCCGCCAACCTGTCCAACAAAGTAGGACCACCTCTGTGTTTGTATAATAAAATTTACACACCCCCACAAAAAATACATTTAGCCGTGCAGGCTGCGAGGATGAAAGGGTTATTTTAATCAGTATGTTAATTTTATCCCGCCGCCACAACTTTTAAATCTGCTATTACAGCCGCCTGTAACGGATAGATTGTTGTTTATTTTATATTGAAGGTTGCCACTGACTTCCGGTTTTTCCGGTTTGTCTCCGTGGATTTTAATCCGCCAGTTTGCAGATATATTGTTGGTCAGTTGATGCTCGTTACTCAATTTCAAACGAACACCGCCCCTATGATCGCCACGAAGTTCTGTCTCCACCAGACCGGGGATCGTGGCGCGGATACCGAATATTCCTTTTAATTCCATTTCACTATGATGTTCTGGCTCCCGCTCGGCGCTGCCGCCAATAAAGAGCCTTGGATTAAAACGGGAGACCGGATCAAGTTTAAAACTATAACCGGCTTCGGCTTCAAAATTATCAAGACTGTAATTACTTTCTCCTTCAATCTCGAATTCATGACGGGTATTTCCGATATGGGCTTCTCCGGAAAACATATTACTCTGGATCGTGGCCGATGCCGCAGGATAAAACATGGTGTCATGCTCTGCTTTTTTCACAATCTCCGGCGTTACGACTGTCGAGTCTTCATAGCTGACGGTGCGCATCATACCGGACATCATATGATAGAGAATATGGCAGTGCAGCGGCCAGTCGCCAGATTTATCGGCAAGAAACTCTATCGTGACTTCTTCGTTCGGCGGGACATTCACCGTATGCATTTCCGGACTATATTCACCCTGTCCATTATGAACACGGAAAAAAGTACCATGAAGATGCATGGGATGATTCATCATTGTTTCATTGATAAAAGTAAAGCGGACAATGTCCCCTTTTTTTATTTTGATTTGCGGATCTTCAGAAAAAACCTTGTCATTGAATGACCATGTGTAGGTTTCCATGTTGCCCGTTAGACGCAGTTTGACATTCTGGATTTCATGTTCCCCTGCATAGGACGTTGGATGCAAAGCGCGCAGGCGCTCATATTCACGCATATCTTCCGGTGGCTCTTTTTCTTCCCGATGATGACCGGAATCATGGTTCATATGTGAATGATCCATATGTTCATGGCCGCTATGATTCATTTCCTCATGATTCATCTCTTCATGATTCATATGCTCATGCCCTTCATGACTGCCGCCGCCATGATGATCGTGACTATGGGGCGCGGTATTATCAAATTTTGGCAAAGTGGGGGCAGTGATGATTTCCGTGCCACTGCCGATCATTGTCGAACTATAGCCTGATCCGTCATTCACGGTTGCCCGAAGCTCGCAACTGCGCCCTGCTTCGGGGGCAGTAATAATCACATCAAATGTTTCGGCTGTGACCAGTCTCTGGCGATTGACATCAACCGGTACAACGTCAACGCCATCCTTGGCAACAATCGTCATCGGCCCGCAGGCATATTCCACATTAAAATAGGAGGCCGCAGAGGCATTAATCATCCGTAATTTCACGGTTTCCCCGGGGGCAACATCAGACATTCTGTGAGTTTTTTCACCATTGGCAAGAAAAGCATCATAGCCGACATCAGAGGGATCCATGGCTCCCATCATCTCCAGACTGCCCTTCACTTTCGCTTTGATGCCTTCCAGACCATGATTTTCAACGGTTTTTTTCCACGATGCCACACTACCCTTTTTTCTGGCGTAATAATCAGGATCTTCTTTTAAATGGCGCATTGTGTCATGCGGATCCTCATCATTCCAATCCGAAAAAACGAGAACTTTATCATGATCGGCGGATACTTCTTCCTTTTCGGGATGAAAAACAATCGGCCCCAGCATTCCGCGTGGTTCCTGAAACCCTGTATGGGAGTGATACCAATATGTCCCGCTATGAACAACCGGAAATGAAAAACGGTGCGTCGAATGTGCCTTGATTTCTTTTGTATTAATAAAAGAAACGCCATCCTGCTCCGGCGGCAACAGAACACCGTGCCAGTGAACAGATGTTGGCATATGCAGCTTGTTATGAATGTCAATCGTCAGGGTATCGCCCACATTGGCATTGATTGTTGGCGCAGGAAGACTGCCGCCAAGGGTCAGAGCCGTGACCTCCCTGCCGATAATATTCACTTTTGTTTCGGTGACATCAAGGCTGCAATGAACAGCTCTCTCCCCGGTACGCCTGCATTCATTCTGAAGCCCGTCATCCGCCAGTGCAGCGCCAGAAAAAAGGCCGCTCAAAACCATTGCGCCTGCCACGATAAAAGTCTTGTTTTTATAATTTTCCATCATATTTCACTCTATCCCTTTTTAAATACAGGGTTCCTGTTTTTCATGAATAATGACTGCAATTAATCATAATTCGACAAGATATGGCAAGAAAAAAATAGACATAACTTTTAAAGCGTTCCCCTTTTCCTAAATAAGAAGGAATTCCTGTCAAATGATGTTTGCTGCCAGACAGAAAAAATCTATATTATTGTCATGGCATCATTATTTTCAAAAGAGACAGCATCTTTACCCGAAGAAATTCCGGTCTTTCCTTTGGCCGGCGTACTTTTACTGCCCGGTGGGACGCTCCCCTTGAATATCTTTGAAAAGCGCTATCTGGCAATGATCGAGGATATATTAAAAGCTGACCGCCTGATCGGGATGATCCAGCCCCGCGATCCCGAAAATATAAATAATGGAGAATCCCCTCTTTTTGATGTCGGCTGTGCGGGCCGTCTGACCGCTTTCGAGGAAACCGATGATGGCCGTTATCTGATTACCCTGACCGGGCTTTGCCGTTTCAGGGTTGCCAGAGAATTACCACTCCATAAAGCCTATCGCTGCGTCCTTGCCCACTGGGATAGTTATAAAGACGATATGGAGATAACATCCTGCCTTGATCTTGACCGGAGTTATCTTAAAAAACTGCTCGGTGACTATTTTTCTCTCCATGATATTTCCTGCGACTGGGATGCCATTGACGGCACGCCGGATCAGAAACTGGTCACATGCCTGTCCATGATCTGCCCGTTCAATGCCACAGAAAAACAGGCTCTACTGGAAGCGCAATGCTGCCGTACCAGAGCAGATATGTTTGTGACCATGCTGGAAATGGCTGTCCGCAATCATAGCTGCGGAGGCGGTTGCCATTAATCAGAGGGTCTGGCGCGGCCTTGTTTTATGAGTGCAGCCTTGCTGCTCACTTTATTGTTGACGGATATCCGCCCGTGCGGATATGACAATATGTCTTTTTGTTAATAACAGAATAAAACGATCTGGATTTTTGTCATTGCGAGCGACTGAAAAAAGCGCGGCAATCCAGAGCTGTTGCCGGATTTCTTCGTCGTTAACACTCCTCGCAATGACATT
>PFTR01000115.1 GCA_002789675.1 Alphaproteobacteria bacterium CG_4_9_14_3_um_filter_47_13
GTCATATCGGTAGATCCCTTTCGTTTTAATGTCAGAATTCCACCTTAGCAACATGTCCGATTTTCTGGGACCACCTCTGTTGGCTCATCCGGTTCACCCGGCAGCGCATCAATAATCAGCAGGGCATGCCCATCGGGATTGAACAACAGCGTATAATCTTCCAGTTTTTTCATCGCACCCCCTATAAAAACGGATTATCATCAAACAGCCCCGCGAAGCGCGGCTCCTGATCGTAGAATGTTTTGCTGCACTCAATCGGGTATTCACCCTGCATGAAGCAATAGACCATATCCGGCGGCATGTTTTTCATGTCTTGCGGCAGGATCAGGCGGCGCTTGTCGATGGTCAGATTGCCGCCCTCATTGGCATTGACCCCTCCGCCAGCACCTTGAATATTCTGGCCAGCGCCTGCCGATGCGCCGCGTTTGACAAAACCATATTCACCGCCATGTTTGGAAAAATATTCTGCCGTGTCATTATCATTGATCCCGAACACCTGAATCGCCCCGGCATTGGAGATAAAGCTTTGCCATTCATCTTTGTAGGCCGCCTTGAGCTGATTTAAGTCCTGCCAGATTGTCCAGAGCTGCATGCCGTAACCACGCATAAGCCCGACACTCTCGGCCAGCTTCTGCATATGGCCCAGCACCGCCGCTTCATCCAGTATGAACAGCACTGGCTTGTCCGGCGTTTTCTGCTCCGCTTCCAGCACAGAAATCGCCATATTCACCATGATCCGCAGCCAGCGATTATGGCTCTTGAGCCGTGATGGCGGCAGGCAAAGATAAAGCGAGAGCTTGCTATCGCGCTTCAAATCGCGAATATCGAAGGTGGTTTCCACCAGCACCTTGCGCATAGGCTCCGGCGCATCATCGAGGAATTGCGTATGGCGTTGCGCGGTCGAGAGTATCGAACCGAATTCCTTCTCCGGCATATCGCGGAAACGATTGCCTGAACGCCGGATGACTCCATCGGCCTTGTCACTCTCGCCCATCTTCGCAAACAGGGCTTTTAACGTGCCGGGCATATATGACAGCACCTCACGCAAATAAAGCAGATGCCGCTGATCCGGCTTTGCCTCAAGCGCCACATAAAGGATCAAGCCCTTGATTAAATCCCTTGCACTATCTTCCCAATGCGTATCGCCAGACCGCCCCGGCACCACGATGGCCTCGGCCAGACTGGCCGCATCGGCAATATAATGCTCATTCTCTTCGGTGATCCAGCTCAGAGGATTGAATGAGGCCGTTTCAATACCCGACTTGCCCCAAGGGTCAAGTACGGCCACCTGATGCATGGTAGAGCGATGCCGCGCCGTCACCGCAGCATTCTCGCCTTTGGGGTCAATCACCAGCACAGAACCATCATAATCCAGCAGATTGGGTATAATCGTGCCGCGCCCTTTGCCAGTCCCCGTGGCGGCAAAGGTCAATAGATGCGCCTTGCCCGGATAACGCACCAAACCTTGCGGCGGCTTCTCATCGCCAAAGTCGATATACTCGGCCAGCGATGCCGTGGGCATCTTGCCCATAAAAGGCGCATGGGAAACCCCATGCCGCACCAGCCCCAGCATTTGTTTGCTGAACACCTCAACAGGCGATAAAAAATGCGCATCGCCAAAGAGACGTTTTGCTTCCGCATCCAGCGCCTCATATTCACGCTGCAAGGCATCCTTTGGATGTTCCAGCGCAGGCGGTGCATTGATACGTTTATAATAGTCCATGACCTTGACACTCAGAAAAACAGCCGTGACCACGCCAAGCACAAAGCCTGCTTCCGCATGGATAAAAGACACGATAATCGTGGCGGCGATGGGCAGGAAGGCGTAGCGCATAATCATAATCGTCAGCCAGACAGTTTTGACCAGCACCACAATCGGCAAGCCAAAGGTCAGCAGGCAGAGCGTTTCGATAAAAGTGCGATCATCCCGCCGCAGAACGACTTCCAGATGATCCCTATGCGGCCAAAGATATTTGGCATAGGCGATACTGCGTATCAGCCATTGGCCAAAAGCCAGTGCCGCCACGCCGCCTGCAACGCAGGCGACCGCCGAGACGATGATGCGGCTTTTGAGCAAGGCCACCAGCTCCATCTCCGCAGGCGTTGGCTGGACATGTGGCTGGGCGATAAGCACATCTATGAAGGCTGTATCCCAGAACAGCCACGCCCAGACAGCCGCACCGATAGCCCCGGCAGCGACATAAAGTAAGGTGAAAACCTTGCGATAATTGATGCTTGCATTTTCCGTGTTCATGGCTAGACTCCCTGTAATGACCGCCGCGCATATATTCGCTATTTGTTCTGAAAAGAATAATACGCGAAAACTGGCATTTTGCCTAGACTCAGCGCTTGAAAAATTTCCATAATCATGCTACATTAGGATAGTTCCGTAGTGTTGAAGCCATGTTGCGGTAATACCGCAACGCTTGGCAGGGGGTTCAAATACCACCCCCGTGCACCCCGGCTATTTGCAGCTTTGCTGCAATATCAAGGGCGCTGCCCTTGAAAATCCCGGCAAAGGGCGATTCGCCCCTTGCGACCCCTGTATGGCTCTCATGTGGGATGAGAGGGCCATACGCTTTCCGGGGTTGATATAGGATCATCCCTTGGGGGTACGGCAGACTGGCCAAAAGTTCGCCAGTCCGGCACGGACCCCGGAAAGGCAGTTCATCATGTCCGGTTCGGAAACCCGCCAGCGTCAAAAAATGCTGACCATTCGCCTGACGGAGAATGAGCATCGCATGTTGCGCGAGCGGGCCGATATGATCGGCCTCAGCCTTGGCGGCTATGCGCGTAAAATGGCCATTGGCAAGCCCGGCCCCCGCAGCAAACGCCAACCTGTGGCTCCCAGAGATGAACTGCGCCGTCTCAAGGGCGAATTGGGCAGGATCGGCAATAATATCAATCAGATTGCTTATTGCCTCAATACTGGCGAAAAGCCAGTGCCCAATGAGCTTGAGACAGCCATCGCGGAGCTTGCCGAGATCAATGGGTTGATCCGTCACGCTATGGGATTCCGCGATGAGCACCGACCCGGTGCAGGGGAATCTGATCCTCTTGACGGAGGGAAAGGAGGCTCAGATGGTGATTAAGGGCCGTCCACGTTGCAATGGTGTGCAGCTTGCCATGTATCTGCTTGATGCCGAGCGGAATGAGCAGGTTGATATTCTCGCCATCAATCACCCTGATCGGGATAATCTGCATCAGGCGCTTGCCGATATGCAGGATATGACCGATACCGGGCAACGTGGAACAAAAGGTCTTTATCACGCGCAAATCAGCCCGGCCATTGGCTATGAGATGAATGAGGATCAATGGCGGGATTGCGTCAAGGTGCTGGGGCAGGAGCTTGGGCTTGAGGCACAGCCCCATGCACTTGTTTTACATCAAAAGGAAGGCCGCATACATGCGCATGTTGTCTGGCAAAGAACTGATCCCGATAGCCTCACCCTGATCTCTGACAGCAATAATTATGCCGCGCATGAACGCGCCGCAAGACAGCTTGAAAATATGTTTGGCCATGAGCGGATCGAAGGGCCACACACAGGCAAAACCAAGGATGATAAATCATACAGCGCAGCAGAGCTTGAGCAAGGCGAACGCGCCGCTTTGTCACCCGCCGAGCGCAAGGCCCAACTGACTGACCTCTGGAAGCGCAGCGATAATGGCCAAGCCTTCACCGCCGCCCTGAATGAAAACGGCTATGTTCTGGCGCGTGGAGATAAGCGCGGCATGGTGATTGTTGATGAGCATGGTGAGGTACATTCCCTTGCCCGGCAAATCAATGGGGTAAAAACCAAAGAGATTGAGGCGCGGCTGGATCATATCGACAAGGAAAAACTGCCGAATGTCACCGATGCACTTGCCATGCAGATGGATGCGCGAGAAGAAAAATTCGTGCAGCTTGATCCTGATAAAGAGCAGCAGCAACAAAAGACGCAGGATAAAACCGCGCCAAATTCCACAAAGGGGCCGGGCCTCAAACGTGGGGATGAAAACCCCGATCAAAAAGAAAAACGCCTTCGCGCCCTGACCCGCAATGTGATTGGGCTAATAAATAGCAAGATTGAACAGGTGACGGATAACAGCCGCCTCTATCAATCTGCTAAGGCCGTAGTGCAGGATGCCAAGCAGAAGGTCACAGGCTTTATGCGCAGCATCGGCCTTGCCGCGCCGGAGCGAACTGCCCAGCCGCAGCAGATGCAGCAACAGGAGTCAGTACAAAAAATCACCGCGCCAGAGTTGCAGCGGGATGATCTACCTGATCCCGAACCACAAAAAGCCAAGGATCATGACAGGCAAAATGAGCCGTTCGATCTGGAAGCCTTGGAACGCCAAAACCGAGAAAAGCAACGCGAGAATACCAGTCAGAAAAAAGAGCAAGGCTTTGACCTCGAAGCACTGGAAAAACAAAACCGCGCCAAGCAGAAAATTGATGACCAAAACCGCAAGCATGAGCGTGGCGGTCGTGCTACTGACAGCAATGAGCGTGAGTAAGAATAAATTGCGGCTTGCGCCAGTCTTGTTGTTACACCGCTTCTGAGGGCGCGTCTCCACGAATTATTGATTCCGTTTTTTTAGGCCGCCGATAGGCGGCATTGCTCTATGGGCTTTGCCCCTTGCGCCCGCAAGGCTTCGCTTCGCTCACGAGCCATAAGAGCGGTATCCCCAATCTTCCGCTCTCCGCTGTGCTCCGTTTGTGCAGACCGGGCGATGCCCCTCCACCCTTATGGGCCTTGCAGTTGCTCACCCCAGCTTCGCCAGCAGGCAAGGGTTATACGCGCGCTGTTATGCGCGGGTATGAACCCCGCTTACAATTTAGGAGAAATGAGCAATGACTGAGTTACACGCACAACCTTACAATATTGACGCAATCGGTTTTTACTTTGACAGTGTTGAAGATTACCGGGCAAAGGCCGCAGGCCTGACAGACAGCTATGGCGAGCCAGTAGAAGAATTTGAAATTCAATTCATAGATGGCGATGATATTGATTGCGATCTGTTCAAGGCAATCGGCGTTTATCAGAACAATATCGGCCAGTTTTTTGAGGCGGTAGAAAATTGGGATGAAGACGAAAAAACCCGCGTTATCATTGCCTGCAATGAATGCGGCTATAACATCGACCGCGACACGCAGCCGGACGATTTTGATCTGGATATATACGAGCTGGACACGCTCAAAGAACTTGCAGAGCAATTTGTAGATGAAGGCTTATTCGGTGAAATCCCCGAAAATCTGCGCAATTATCTTGATATGGATGCCATCGCCTATGATCTGGGCATGGATTACAGTGAAACCCGCATAGCAGGCCGCAACCTGATTTATCGTTGCGGCTGACAAGCTGGCCCGGCCTTCCACGGAAGGCCGGGCATTCTTTGTTTTTTGGGAAGCAAAGCAGAATAAACTTGTAACCGCGCAGCACAATATACTTGTACTCGCACAGAAAAATTTTGCCCCGGCGCACCGGGGCAATGGATAATCCGGCATAATCAGGTATCTATTCAGGCATAGATGCCCGATTATAGCTTTTATGAATGTTATTTGAGCGTAACTCACAAAATAAGAGGTTTTTGTGAGTTGGCCTGTTTCTCATTTAAGGCTCATTTTTTATGGGGCTGGCAAATTGCCGCCTTATCCCTGACATCTAAACCCCGCCCCGCAGAGCGCAAGCAGTTTTTTCCTCTTGCCCAAAGAGGCAATTCAGCGCGACCGCGATGCTCCAAAAAGACCGCTTGCCCTCATGCGCTTCTGGCGCGGTTTGAGGGTGATGGCAGAGGCGGCAATCAAGCAGCCTCAATCAGAAAAGGAGCATATCATGTCCAAGAACCAACCAATCGACAAAATCCGCTTTGGCCGTCTGGCTGTCACAATCTGGGAAAACACATCCCAAGAAGGGGATAGCTTCCACAGCTTTAGCCTTGAGCGCACCTACACCGATGCGGAAGGCAAGCCGCAAAGCAGCAATTCATTCCGCCGGAGCGATCTTCTCACGCTGGCCGAAGCCTTACGCAAGGCACATAACCGCGCCTTTGAGATAGTTGTATCAGATGCCTGATCCGGCTGGCCGGAATCCTAAAAAGGATTCCGGCCATTCTTTTTGTCATAGCCAAAAAGCAAAGCCGAGGGCTATTGCCCGGATAGCAAATTTTGGTTACGCTATATTCAGCCATTTACACCCACCAGAATATGGAATAATTTACAGCCATGAGATTAGAGAAACAGCGCAGAATCCAGTGTGGCAAGCCAACAACTTTCTACACAAATCGAATAAATATCCTGCACAGTTCCTACACAGGCAAAAACAGGCCATTTTATCTATTGAATATCAACAACTTATGTTAGCCTCTAGTTCTCGCCGGAATGACGATGTGGAGCAGATTGTCATTGCGAGGAGCGTTAGCGACGAAGCAACCCAGAGGCCACAAGAAAGATTCTGGATTGCCACGCCGCCGTTGGCGGCTCGCAATGACAATGGGTGGGGGGAGTCGCTCGCAATGACGAAAAAACTCTGCGTGCTCTGCGCCATGCGACCCTCCTTTATCCGGCCTTTGAATAATGTTTTTAAAATAGTTTTTCCAAACAAATGTTTGATATAATCACAAACTTCCCGAATACAGACCCTTCATAGTGACAACTAAAAATTGTCATGGCTAGTGAAAATGTCAAGCCATGATTCAAAAGCAAGAACCATAAAGAGAGACTAAAAATTTCCGTCCCTTTTTTCTTTTTGAACGTCTTTTAACAGCAGAATAGTTTCTATAACTTCGGATTTTTATGGCGCTGCTATAAAAATTGAAAAAAATCTGAACCTTTCATGAATTCATCAGTTGGACAGTGACACTAAGATCTGAAACCCAGAAAGAAAGAAGAATGCAATGTTAAAAAAAGCATAGTTTTATACCTTGCTCTCGACCTCTGCTCCAGGAATCAGTCCGGTGTTTCCGTCTGCATTCAGTCATGCGGATATTGATAGCGATAAATTGAGCCACGTTTAAGCAGGTAATGACCAATATAATATGAAAGGAAAATACTATGGAGAAATCAGTACAAAATCAAGCGTCCGAAGCAAACAGAATAACTCAGGAACTGGCTAGTCAACAGGTTCAGAAAGCACAGGAATTTTTCTTCAACCCCATCCTGACCATGCAAAGACAAATGAGCCGGATCATGGCGGATATGTTGGAAAATTTTTCGCACATTCAGCAATCCATGCCCGAGATTCCTTCACTCGAAAAAGTCATGCCCAAAGTCGATGTCTGGGAAGATAGTAAGGCGTTTTATCTGGAAACGAAAGTACCGGGTATGGAACCGGATGAGATTGATATTTCTGTTAATGATAACGCGATGACCATTACATGCGGTTCGGAAAAAGCATCGGAACAGACGGAAAAAGGGCAGACACTTTATCAAAAGCACAGCGCCTGCCGCACCGTGATGATCCCGGGTAATGCCGATGCAGACAAAGCAAAAGCGGAAGTCAAAGATGAAGCTTTAGTCATTACCCTGCCGAAGAAAAAAAGCGCGGCTGATAAAAGAAAGAAAATTCTTGTTGAACGCACCGCATGATCTGGTAACCAGAATCAGCGTGAAGATATTGTAAATAATAGAATATGGAGAAATTACGTTTTGGTAAAAATCTTTCCAAACATGATGGAGGAAAATGATTCTGTCCAGGATAAGTTTTGCACCAGACTGCACTGGTTAAGGGATTCCAGAATATTGGCGTTGGCGCTGGCGATTGATGAGCAAATCATTATCGCCCGCCATACGCGCAAGCTTTGAAAAAAGTTCTGAAACCGGATCAAAAAAGAAATCATTATACCAAAGCATCCTTCCATAAATTTTGCCACGAAGGAAGCCAAGAGCGTTACGAATTCTTCCGGGATTTTCTTTCGAAAATCCCGAGAATGACGGAGAAAAAATATCTACAAAATATGGACAAAAAAACCGAACGATGTAGCATTAACACATTCCCTCACACCGCAGGACTAAACAGTTAGAAAGAACTATCATTCATCCATTCGTAAAGCGTTGCGCAGATTCTCCACGGCATCCTGTTCAGCGGGACTGATATTCATAAAATCAATTTTTTGTGTATTGCCTTTAAGTTTATCAGAAATTTTTCCGAGAAAACCGGATAGTATATTTTCATTCTCGGCCTCCATGCCAAATTCCCCATAAGCAGCGGCGACTGTTTCTGCAACATGAACCAGCATATAGCAGTAATCTTTTCTCTCCCTGCTATTGACCTTCTTTTGCAAAAGTGCCAAAGCCACTTCGCAATCAGGTAAAATATCAAAAGACTGCTGCACCCACAGAGGCCAGTCCTTCCGGCGGCTCACTGTCTCCTGCGCAATCTCCCGTACAAAATCAGAACGATCCCCGAGCTTTGCAAGAGACTCTATAATATGCTCCAGCGCTTTCATCTCGCGGATATCATCTGTCTCACCATGTTCGTCATCGGCATAACTCAGCCATATTCCGGCACGGTAGAGCAACCCGGCCAGTAAACTGCTCTCTTCAGGAGATAGCTCCGAAAGTTTTGTCATGGCATATCCTTTTCAGAAAAAATGTTAAGCGGCAATCGCTTCCAGTACGGCATCACCCAAACCCGCAGGACTATCAGACACAACAAATCCGGCATCACGCATCGCTTTCATTTTCGCCACAGCCGTATCATCACCACCGGAAATGATAGCGCCAGCGTGTCCCATCCGTTTCCCCGGGGGGGCGGTTACACCGGCAATAAATCCGGCAATCGGTTTTTTCTTTTTCAGGGCTTTATAATATTCGGCCGCCTCGATTTCCGCCGTTCCGCCAATTTCGCCGATCATCAGAATGACTTCGGTTTCATCATCCTCCATAAACAGCTTCAGGCAATCAATAAAGTTCGTACCATTGACCGGATCACCGCCAATCCCGATACAGGTTGACTGCCCCAGCCCCGGCGCGGTTGTCTGCGCCACGGCCTCGTATGTCAATGTACCGGAGCGGGAGACAATTCCGACCTTACCGCGCTTATGGATATGACCGGGCATGATCCCGATTTTACATTCATCCGGGGTTATCACGCCGGGGCAATTAGGGCCGATCAACCGACTGTTGGTCCCTGTCAAACCGCGCTTGACCTTGACCATATCCAGAACGGGAATGCCTTCGGTAATACAGATAATCAGCTCAATCCCTGCATCGGCCGCCTCCAGAATCGCATCGGCAGCAAATGGCGGCGGTACATAAATAACCGAAGCATTTGCGCCTGTCTGTTTCCGCGCCTGCACGACCGTATCAAAAATCGGCAGCCCCAGATGGGTCTGTCCGCCTTTCCCCGGTGTCACCCCGCCCACCATTTTTGTGCCATAGGCAATAGCCTGCTCGGTATGGAAGGTTCCCGTTGCACCGGTGACACCCTGACAGATCACTTTCGTATCCTTATTGACAAGAACAGCCATACTTTCCTCTTTCTTTTTTTAAAAAATTTAATCTCTTCAGAATTTAGCAGCCTCTATCTTTTTCGCAAGTCTCAATTCCAGAGATATCGAACAAATATGCCCATTCATCTTCTAAAAACCATTTTACAAAAGAAAACCGCCATATCGGCTATTTCATTTATTATAATTTGGTTATGTTAAAATGTTGTCTGCGCGCTCATATCGCGCTCATATGATGAAGACAAATGAGTTTATGTATTAACTTGTAATATTATACCCGGCATCAATATATATCGTCTGTCCGGTTATCTGGTGTGCTTTGTCCGAGGCAAGAAAGGCTGCCATCTCTCCGATTTGTTCCAGCGTTACCAGTTGATGTAATGGTGCTTTATGCGCGGCTTCCTCCATCAGGCGGTCGAAATCGGTCAAACCGGAAGCGGCGCGGGTTTTCACGGGACCTGTAGAAAGCGCATTGACACGGATATTTTGGACACCGAGTTCAACGGCAAGATATTTTACACTCGTTTCAAGTGCCGCTTTGACAGGCCCCATAATATTATAGTTTTTGACGACTTTTTCCGCACCATAATAGCTCATGGTCAGGATCGCCCCGCCTTCCGGCATAAGAGGTTCAGCCGCTTTGGCAAGCCGCATCAGCGAATGGCAGGAAATATCCATTGCTGTCACAAACCCGCTTGACGAACTGTCAATGACGCGTCCCTGCAAATCAGCTTTTGGAGCAAAGGCAATGGAGTGTAAAAGAAAGTCCAGTCTTCCCCATTGTGCCTTTATGGCATCGAAAAGCGCCTGCTGCTGGTTTTGATCCGTAACATCAAGCGGCAGGCATAACGGCGCATCCAGCTTTTTCGCCAGTGGCTCAACATAGGTTTTAGCTTTGTCATTCAGATACGTTACGGCAAGCTCTGCCCCTTGCTCGTGAAATATTCTGGCGCAACCCCATGCTATTGACTCGTCATTGGCAATGCCGACAACAAGCCCTTTTTTTCCTTCAAGTAACCGTGTCATTGTTTTTCCCATCCAGCTCCATATTTTTCCGGGCGATGATGTCCACATCCTGCCTCGTTTCATTTTTTACCAGTTCGCCGCTGGTTTTTACTTCGATGCCAGCGGCATTGGCTTCATCGGTGTCAATATGCATTTCCGTTACATAACCTTCTTTAACGCGGATCAGCGTGTTGGTGAATACCGTACCGCGTCCTCCCGCGCCCAACCTGACATCGACATAATCGCCATCTTTCAAGCCCATACGAATGGCATCTTCCGGACTCATATGAATATGACGAGCGGCGATAATCAGGCCGTTTGTCTCTATTTCACCTGTCGAACCACGTAGTTTGACAACGGGCGTATTGTCGAGTTTACCGGACGGACGGATCGGCGCTTCGATACCAAGAGTAAATGTATCCGTTTTCGAAACTTCGATCTGTGTCCGCTCTCTCGCTGGCCCCAAAATGCGTACATTTTTCAGAGACCCTTTCGGCCCGACAACTTCAACTCTTTCTTCCGTCGCCCAGCCTTCCGTCTGGATCAGATCCCGCAGATGCGTTAATTGATGCCCTTTACCAAACAGTTTTTCTACGTCTTTCTGCGATAGATGCATGTGACGGGCGGAAACGGCAACCGGGATGTGCCACGATTTTTGCGCGGATATAATATTACGCTGTGAGAGTAGATGCCGGGTTTCCTGCGCAATCATATATTGCTCGCAAGTCTGGGTCACGATCACTTTGATGCGGGAGTCAAAAGTCTGAACCTGCGGCGCTTCAAATCCTTTTAAGGAGACGGTCTGATTGTTATCATCATCCAGATGCAATCCCAGAAATTCGAATTTATCACAGATGCGGCGGCGCATGGAGGCAGAGTTCTCGCCGATACCACCGGTAAAAGCAATCACATCAAGCCCGCCCATGGCAGCGGCATAGGCACCGATATATTTCCTAGCACGGTAAGCATAAACGTTAATGGCAAGCTGGGCGTCTTCATCACCATCGGCCGCTTTTTGCTCAATCTCCCGCATGTCATGCGTGCCCGCCAGTGCCTTTAGTCCGCTATCCTTATACAGTCGGTTTTCAATCGCTTGCACCTCCAGTCCACATTCGCGGCCAAGATAGGCAAACATGCCGGGGTCGACATCGCCGGAGCGCGTTCCCATTACCAATCCTTCGAGCGGCGTCATGCCCATTGAGGTATCAATAGAAAAACCGCGATTGACGGCACAAACGCTGGCTCCGTTGCCGAGGTGGCAACTGATGATCTGCAAATCCGTAACCGGACAGCTCAATTCTTTGGCAATGCGCAGGGCGATATATTTATGCGAGGTACCGTGGAAACCATAGCGGCGTAAACCTGTATCGCGCCATTCTTTCGGAACAGCATATGTATAAGCACGGGCAGGGATTGTATGATGAAAGGCTGTATCGAACACCGCCACTTGCGGCAGGGTAGGCCATAATGCGCGGCTGACGGCTATCGCATTCAGGTTGGCCGGGTTATGGAGCGGCGCAAGCGGTGTGCAACTTTCAATATAACGCACCGTATCATCATCAATGAGGGTTGCCTCTTCAAATTCACCACCGCCGTGGGCTACACGGTGGCCGATAGCGTTGAAATGTTCATAGCCGAACTCCTGTAGCAATGCCGGAACGTGCCGGATAGCCTCTTCAATCGTTGCGGGCTTTTCATGGCGCTGCCGGGTTTCACTTTGTTCACCGCCAACGCGGTAATGCAGGGTGCAACCGCTGTCTTTAAAGTTCTCGAACTCGCCCTTCATGACCCGGCAATCTTCAATGGCCATATCGAAGACACCGAACTTCAGACTGGAACTGCCCGCATTAAAAACAAGAATTTTCATGCCGTCTCCACTCCCTTCTGCCGGAATGCCAGCCGGATTTGCTTTTCCGTTTCAATTATGGCAAAAAGGGCGACACCTATGCTCATAATGATCAGGCCGTCAAATAGCGAGACGGATTCGGTTGCAAAAATACTCTGAAAAAACGGAACATACGTCATGGCAAATTGTGCAACCGTCACGACGATAACGGTCAGCCATACAACTTTTGTTCCCCGCACTGCTTTCCATGTCAGCGATGTACCATAAATGTTGCGAATGAAAAACAGGTGAAAGATTTCCATGACAACCAGTGTATTGACTGCCAGAGTGCGGGTCAATTCGATAGAATATCCCTTGTCGAAGGCATAAGCGCAAATCCCGAACACGCCGCACAGAAACAGACCGGAAACCAGAACGATATGCCAGATCAGATCGCCCGTCAGGATCGGTTCATTTCGCCGGCGCGGCGGACGGCGCATCGTATTTTCCTCGGTCGGCTCAAAGGCCAGTGCAATGCCAAGTGTAGAGGCCGTAACCAGATTGATCCATAAAATCTGCACGGGCGTAACAGGCAGGGTCATGCCAAACAGAAGCGCCACGATAATTGTCATGGCTTCACCCGCATTGGTGGGTAGCGTCCAGATTATGACTTTTTTAATATTATCGTACACGGTGCGACCTTCACGTACGGCGGCGGCGATAGAGGCAAAATTGTCATCGGCCAGCACCAATTCTGCGGCTTCCTTCGCCGCCTCGCTACCTTTGCATCCCATTGCGATTCCGGCATCGGCGCGTTTAAGTGCAGGCGCATCATTGACGCCGTCCCCCGTCATGGCCGCCGTTATCCCGTGTGATTGCAGCGCCATTACGAGACGCAGTTTATGCTCCGGACTTGTGCGGGCGAAAATGTCCGTTTCCAGCACAGCCAGCGCCAGCGCAGTATCGTCCATACGATCCAGATCAATGCCGGTCAGCACCTTATCCTGATTTTGTAGACCAACCTGCCGTCCAATAGCAGCAGCCGTTGCGGCATGATCTCCGGTTATCATCTTGACACGGATACCCGCGCCATGACATTCGGCCACGGCTTGAATTGCTTCCGGGCGCGGTGGATCAATCAGACCTGTCAGGCCGAGTAGAGTAAGTGTTCCCTGCACATCTTTCTTTTCCAGCGTCCTGTGCTCCGGCTTGACTGGTCTAACGGCAAAAGCCAGCACACGCTGGCCTTGCGCGGCGATTATCCCGGCCTGATTATGCCAGTATTTTTTGTCCAGCGGCTGCTTTCCACCCATCAGGGTGCGCTGGCTATCACACATGGACAGGATTTGTTCCGGCGCGCCTTTAACAAAAATGAAAGCATTGCCAGCACTATCATGATGAAGTGTCGCCATGTAGCGGTGCCGCGCATCAAAGGGGATCGCATCAGTGCGCATAAATTCCGATTGCTCTTGCCGGATATCCCGTCCGGCTTTCCCGGAAAAAGCCAGCAACGCCCCTTCCATCGGATCGCCTTCAACGCTCCACAATCCTTCATGCTCGCGCAGGGCGGCATCGTTGCATAGCGCGGCGGCGCGGGCGAGTTCTGTCAGGACATCATGTTCGATGCCATTTACAATTTTTCCATCAAGGCGGATTGTTCCTTCTGGCTCGTAGCCTGTGCCCTCAAGCGCAAATAAATGCTCCGCCGTCACCACTGAAGATGCCATCATTTCATTACGGGTCAGCGTTCCGGTTTTATCGGTGCAGATCACCGAAACCGATCCCAGCGTCTCAATGGCTGGCAAACGGCGAACAATAACATTGCGCCGTGCCATGGCCTGTACACCGACGGCAAGCGTGATTGTCAACACGGCGGGTAGTCCCTCAGGGATTGCCGCGACAGATAGACCCACAACGACCATGAATATATCGGTAAAGCTGTAATGTTCTACAAAGTAACCGAAAACAAGAAGAAGAGCGGCGACCAGAAGAATAAAGACCGTCAGCCAGCGGGAAAACATGTTCATCTGACTGACCAGCGGCGTTGTCAGGGTTTCAACTGTGGAAAGCAGGGCGCTGATGCGACCAATCTCGGTCGTGCCACCGGTCGCGACAGTCATGCCCATGCCCTGACCGCTTGTCACCATCGTGCCACTAAATGCCATGCAGCTCCGGTCTCCCAGTACGGCATCGACGGCAACCGGCTTGACATGCTTTTCGACAGGGACGGATTCTCCTGTCAAAATCGCTTCCTGTATCTGCAGACCATGCGCTTTTAAAAGTCGAAGATCGGCAGGCACTTTATCGCCTGCCTCCAGTAGTACGATATCACCGGGAACAATTTTTTCACCTTCAACACTGTTCCGCTGTCCGTTTCGAAGCACAGCAGCATACGGAGCAAGCATATGACGGATTGCCTCCATCGCTTTTTCCGCTTTTCCTTCCTGTATATATCCGATCACGGCATTGGCCAGCACAACGGCCATAATAACGCCGGTATCGACCCAGTGACCCAGTGCGGCAGTAATCAGCGCCGAGCCTACAAGCACATAAATCAGGATATTGTGGAACTGCAGCAAAAAACGCATAAAAGCGCTTCGTTTTAAAGGTGCGGGCAGAAGGTTTGCTCCGTATTGCGTCAGGCGGTTCTCCGCCTCGGATTGATCAAGGCCGTCATATCCTGACCCGAATGTTTCCAGCACTTTTTCAGTTGAATGCGCGTGCCAATTTTCTTTTTGTTGTTCTATAGTTTTTTCCAACATGATTAAATATTCAATACGCCTTTACCGGAGAAACAAAACCATTAGGCTTCATGGCCAGCAAAGAACATTCCAGTTTTTGCAAAATATTTTCCGCCGTGTTGCCCATGGTGAATCCGGCAATGCCTGTCCGCGCTACCGTACCCATAACGAGGATATCGATCTTTTCATTTTTAACAAATGAAGGAATAAGCTCTTCCGGTCGACCCTTGACATGATGACTCTGAACATCGCCGTCAATACCGGATTTTTTTATGAGAGTATCCAGCTCACGGAAATTGCGGGATTTGGCGCTTACAACCGCCCCGGCAATCTGGTTCTCCGGCACTTTGGCCCAGGGGTTGTGCCGCAGATACTCTTCATACTCAAAATTCCAGCAAGAAATAATGTCGAGCCTGCCGCTGCACGTATCGGCGAGAAAACGGGCGGTCTGTAACAGCCGGAGCGCCAGATCGTAACCCGCTTTTTCTTCGCTTTCCGGATCAATGGCTACAGCGATCCGCATCTCGGTTCGGGAATGCTCAATCGGGCGGCATAACCACACAGGACAGGGACATTTGCGCAAAAGTTCCATATCAATGGCTTTAAATCCTTTGCCGCCCTCCCTCGGTTCTGCCTCTTTGACAACCAGGTCGTGCGCATCGCGCAAAACGCGGCGTATAATGCGTATGCCGGGCATTTCACCGCTTTCGACTTCAATAGCTATATCTTCCGCCTCTTCATCCATTTTCAATGCGGTTCGCGCCGCTTTTATGGATTCTTCAAGTTGACGAACCAAAGCATCTTCATTGATTTTTCTGTAATCACCAAGACTATCCGGAAGTCTGGGGCCTGTAATCAGGATCTTGAGCACCGCTTTATTGTTACGGGAAAGACTGAGCGCCTGTTTCAGTGCATCTGACTCGTCTCCAAGACCATGGCTGACATACAATATATTTTGAAATTTATTCATATGGGCTCCTTTTAAATTATTACTCTGCCTCTACGCCTTCACTACCATAATATGCAAATCATTCACAGAGGTTTATTCAGCCAACGAACCACAGCCA
>PFTR01000055.1 GCA_002789675.1 Alphaproteobacteria bacterium CG_4_9_14_3_um_filter_47_13
CCTCAAATTGTCCAAAATGGCGCTCCACCACCGTTACTTCAAACTTTTGCAGAGGGTTCTATAGTTACGCGCATCTTTATAATCTGCCGCAGACCGGCCTGCGCTTTTTCACTGTCTACGGGGCATGGGGGCGGCATGATATGGCGCTGTTCATTTTTACCAAAGCCATCAGCGAAGGCAAAAAAGTGCCTGTTTTTAACGGCGGCGAAATGAAGCGCGACTTTACCTATATTGACGATATTGTCGATGGTGTCCTTGCGGCGCTGGACAAACCTCCGGAAACAAAAGAAACACCACCGCACCGGATTTTCAATCTCGGCAACACCCACAGCGAAGATTTAATGGATTTCATCCGTTTGATTGAACAGGAGCTTGGCCAGAAAGCCGATATCGAGATGCAGGATATGCAGGCCGGAGATGTCTGCGAAACCTTCGCCGATATCAACCAGACAACGGAGCAGCTCGGCTACCGCCCCAAAACCCGGATAGCAGAAGGCATCCCGCATTTTATAGCGTGGTACAGGAACTTTTACGGGGTATAAAAAGACCCGCAATCAAGACACTTTTATCTCCTGTCTTTCCCCCAAAAGCGCCTGATGGCGGTAATGCGCAATGACATCACCGGCCTCTTCTGCCGCCATCCCTGAATGCTCGAGCAAAGTCCGCACCAGATGCAAGGTTGATTCCAGCGCTTCGGGAACCACGGCTGTCGCGCCATGCTCATAATATTGCGCGATCCCGCTTGTATCCTTGACCCGTATAATCACCGGAAGAATAGGCCACTGCTTCCGGAGCGCCCGCAAAATATCATCTGTTGCTGTAAACTCGTCAATCGTGATAACAGCGGCACGGGCATTTCCGGCATCAAGTTTACGCCACAGTTCAATATGCCGTGCATTACCGTAAATAACCGGATATCCCAGTTTCCGGAGGGTGGCCACATGCGCGCCACTGGAATCAATCCCGATATAGGGAATAGCCTGTGACTCCAGAATATCGGCCATGGTCTTGCCAACCCGTCCAAATCCGGCGATAATTACCGAATTTTTAACATCGCAAGCGACAGGCAGAATGGCCGTATCTTTCTCGTCATGCCGCCCCATTACATTTTTGGCAAAAGTTGCCAGCCTGCCTGTCAACGGTGTAAAGAGTAGCGACACCGCCACAACAAGCTGGAAAAAATGGGCATCCTGCGGCAGCAGCAAACCGCCCGCCAGAGAGATACCGATAATAATAAACGCAAACTCTCCGCTCTGTGCCAGCATCACGGCAGCTTGCGCGGCCTGTCCTTTCGGCACGGAAAACAGCCGCGCCAGCGGATAAAATATAAGCACCTTGATTACAAAAATACCGACAACGGAAAGAAGCAGCCAGAATGGATGCGCTAAAATCTCCGCAATATCGGTCGCCATCCCGACCGACAAAAAGAAAACGCCCATTAACAACCCTTTAACAGGCTCGGTAATAACTTCGATCTCGTGCTTATACTCGGTTTCCGAAACAAGAAGACCTGCAAGAAAGGCTCCCAGAGCCGCCGACAATCCGGCAAAATGCGTCACCGAGGCCGCGCCGATAATCAGGAATAAAGTCATGGCCAGAAGCCATTCGGCGTTTTTTGTCGGGCTGGTAAAATGCAGCAGCGGACGCAGCAAAAGCTTCCCCGCCGCAAACATGGATACAATCACAATCGCGGCCATCAAAAGTGCCTTGAACAAAAGAACAAATGTGCCGCCCTCTGCATCCCCGGAAAACACACCCGCCAGAACAAGAATAGGCACAACCGCGAGATCCTGCATGAGCAGAACCGAAAAACAGATACGCCCGACCGGACGGGAAATCATATGCCGTTCCATCAGCATCTGCATCACAATGGCGGTCGATGACAACGCCAGCGCGCTTCCGATCAGGATAGAGGAAGGCAGGCTGTTCCCGAACTGCAAGGCAACCAGCACAATCACACAGGCCGTCACCAGAATCTGCGTACTGCCCAGGCCGAGAACAAGTTTACGCAACTCCCATAAGCGCGAGAATGTCAGTTCCAGACCAATGACAAAAAGAAGAAAAACAATGCCCAGTTCAGCAAAAATCGCGATCAGTTTTTCATCCGTAATCACAAAATTGTGCAGCCATGGTATATCATCGACAAGCAATCCCAGCGCATGGGGGCCGATCAGCAATCCACAAAGAAGATAACCAAGGACAGACGAAACACGAATGCGCTGTAACACCGGAATAATCACTCCGGCCAGCGCCAGAATCAACAGGATTCCGCCGAGTAACGCCCAAATATCATATCCCGTTGCTTCCGGCATCCCCCATGCACCTTTTCTACTTTATTAGATAGCTATATATGGAATAAAAAACAAGAACTATGATGAATAAGAAAAGTCGGATATCCCTGCAAACAAGGGTTGCAGAAATAAAATTTTTTTATATACTAAAGCATAGAACGTACGCTAGACACTGATTATAATCATGGAACAAAACACACAGGAACCCAAACAGGAAAGAGCCTATGATCTTGGCAGATTCCGTATCCTGATTGTCGAGGATTCTGCCTTCATCGGAAGTCTGATGTGTTCGGCATTGCGGGAAATGGGTGTTGGCAAAGCACTGACAGCCAAAGGGGTTACAGAAGCCAAAGAAAAAATTGCCACGCTGAATGATAACCCCTCTCCCGATAACATAGACGTTGTCATTCTTGACTGGCTGATGCCGGATGGCAGGGGATCTGATCTTCTGTCATGGATTCGCAGCCAGAAATCAGAAACAATCAAATTTTTACCGACGATTATCTGTAGCGCCTACGCCAGCGAAGAACTGGTCGAGGAAAGCCGGGGAAGAGGGGCTAATGAAATTCTTGTAAAGCCTGTTTCTGCTGAAAAACTGGCAAAAAGAATTCTCTATGTCATTGACAGACCAAGACCCTTCATTGCCAGCAAAGTTTTTTTCGGTCCGGATCGGCGTCGGAAAATCAAGGATTACGAAGGACAGAATAAAAGAACCACAAAACCACACGAGATCGAGCAGGAATATGAGCAACTTTAGTGATAAAGTAAAAATAAAACACAGGCTTAATAAACTTAAACACAAAGCAGGGGTTGCTCTTGATGACAAACGCGAAGGCTTTATCGACCCTGATTCCATTCAAAAAGCACAGCAGGCCATTGAACGCCAGCAGGATCATTACAGCCATGAAGTTGAAACCCTTCTTATAAAAATCAGCGATCTGTGGACTCAGTTAAAAAATGAGACTGATGCTCAAAAATCAAAAGAAATCATTACCTACATCCATAATTTTGCAAATAATATCAGTGATATGGCCGATACTTTTGGCCACAGCCTTATGCAATATTTTGGAATATCCCTGCGCGATTTCTGTGAAAAAATAGA